>JBJOPC010000312.1:0-5271 GCA_046050965.1 Verrucomicrobiota bacterium
AGCCACACGACCGTGCCGCCGAGCGTCGGGGATTTTTCGCCAAGCTGGCGAATTTGCCATTTGCTCAACGTAAACAGCGCCGTCTCCGCGAGTGAAAAGAAAAAGCTCGCGCCCGCGAACAGCAGCACTCCGACGGCAGCGATGAGCGGGGGCAATTCCATTGGCGGCGAGTATGCGGAAACCTAGCGCGCGGAAAAAGTTAAAATCTACCCTGCACGATTCAACTCTCCGCCAGCGCGGCGCGCAGGGCGGCGAACATGGCTTTGCTGTCTTGCGGGGCGATGGGCGTTTTGGCTTTCTCGTTTTCGTCTTCGATTAAATCTTCCGGCAACTCTTTCAGGAACGGCGACGGATGACACGGCACGACCGCGCCATATTTTTTGCGGCCAGCGCAATGACTGATAGTGAGTGTTTGCATCGCGCGCGTGACGCCAACGTAGAACAGGCGGCGTTCCTCCGGCAACGTGCCTTCGACTTTCGAGCGCGAGTGCGGCAGCAAACCGTCTTCGAGGCCGACGATGAAGACGTGCGGAAATTCCAGCCCTTTGCACGAGTGCATGGTGATGAGCGTGACAGCGTCGCCAGCTTCCTCTTCCTTTTCTTCGCGGTCAGAATCAAGCGTGACGTCTTCGAGGAATTTTTCCAAGCGGTCGGCCAACGGACGGTCGGTCGCGGAATAATTATCCATCGTGGCGATGAATTCTTTCAAGTTGCGCACGCGGTTGTCGGCGGCGTCGCGGTCTTTTTCGGAGCGGCGCAAATCGTCCGCGTAGCCGCAGGCCGTGACAAAACTTTCCGCCCACGCAGCGAGTGTGCCGCTGGCGTTGAGCTGCGCGTGCGTGGCTTCGATGAATTGCACGAAGGCTTCGATGCTCTCCCGCGTCCGTGTCTGGAACGTCGTCGTGACCATCGGATTTTTCATCGAAGCGAAGACGGATTCCTTCCGCTCGTGACTCGCGCCAAGCAAGCGTTCCATCGTCACGTCGCTCAAGCCGCGCGCGGGTGTGTTGGCGATGCGGAGCAGGCTCACGTCGTCGTGCGGGTTCATGAACATTTTGAGATACGCGAGCAAGTCGCGGATTTCGCGGCGGTCAAAAAAACTTTGCCCACCAATCAAATGGTAACGCACCCCGCCCGCGCGCAGCGCGGTTTCGATGGGGCGCGACTGAATGTTCGTGCGAAACAAAATCGCATGCTGCGCCCACGGAATCCGGCGCAGCATCCGGTTGGCTTCGATGGCTTGGACAATTTCACGCGCCTCGTCTTCGTCGCTGTTGAACGCGCGTAGGGAAATTTTTGCGCCGTCGCCCTTGTCGGACCAGAGCGTTTTAGCGCGGCGTTGCGTGTTGTTTTTGATGAGCGCGTTGGCGGCGTTGAGGATGGTGTTGGTCGAACGATAATTCTGTTCGAGCTTCACAACTTTGACTTCGGGAAAATGTTTTTCGAGGTCGAGCAGGTTGGCGACTTCCGCGCCGCGCCAGCCGTAGATGCTCTGGTCGTCGTCGCCGACGACGCAGAAATTGCGATGCTCGCGCGTGAGCGAATGGACGAGTTCAAACTGCGCGGCGTTGGTGTCCTGATATTCGTCCACCATGACGTAACGATACTTGGCGCGGCAGGCTTCAAGCGCGTCGGGGTGTTCGCGGAACAAACGCAGCGTGAGCAAAATTAAATCGTCGAAGTCCACGGCGTTGCAGGCGTGGAGCGCGGACTCGTAACGCTTGGCGACGTGCTCGGCGAGCGCGTGGACGTTGGGGTCGCCGAAAACTTTGGCGCGTTCACCGCCGTTCTTGAACTTGCTCAACATCTGCAACACTGCGCCGGGGTCGGTCTTCTCGCCTTGGTTGGAAATGTTTGCGAGAATTTTTTTAATCGCGCCGAGTTGTTCTGATTCGTCGTAGATGACGAAGTTGCGTTTGTAACCAAGCTTCTCGATGTGCTGGCGGAGAATGCGGACGCAGAGCGAGTGGAAGGTGCAGATGGTGGGTCGGTCGGGTTTTTCTCCCTCAACGACTCGTTGTTTCGGCAAAAGTTTGGTGACGCGCTGGCGCATTTCGCGCGCAGCTTTGTTGGTGAAGGTGACGCCGAGAACATTGCCGGGCGCGACGCCTTTGCGAATGAGATACGCGATGCGATGCGTGATGACGCGCGTCTTGCCCGTGCCCGCGCCCGCGAGGATGAGGACGGGACCGCGGATGGTCTCGACGGCTTGGCGTTGGGGCGGGTTGAGCGTGTTCAGGTCAAACATCGGGCGCGGAGTGTAGTGGCGGGAAGCGTCGCGGCAAGCGGAAGTGCGGGGGAAATTTTCATCCGCGAATTTCGCAAATTTACGCGAATTAAAAACAGCGTTGAAAAGTGATTGGGGTGCTGACTCGAAGAGGCTGACGCGTTGGCGGGAGCGAGGCTTGACGGGCGTGTTAAAAATGGTTTCAGCATGAAGCTGGGCTGGACAATCTGTTTCGGCAACGGCGCGGTGAAACGCTCCGTGGCCGGGCTGTTGTTGCTTCTCTGGCTCAATGTCCTCGCGCTCGCCGCACTGCCTCAACTCCACGTCCACATCCACGCCGATGCCAACAGCCCGACGCACCAGTGCGCGGTCAAGACGGTGGAGCAGGGTGGTTTTGTTTTCCACACGCCCGCGCTGGTAATGGTCGCGGCGGTGCCGACGCTCGAACTTGAGCCGGCGCGTTTGGTTTCTTTTTCTCTCCCGGCGATTGCTAATCGCCTTGCGCTCGGTCGCGCTCCACCCACGGCCTGATTCTTCCGCAGTGTCGTGTCCGTGGCTCGTGTGAGTCGCGGAAATTTCCCCGTTCGTTTTGATTAACCGAGGTGCGCTCGTGTGCGCCGTCACAATTTTAACCCGTAGCTTTTATGAAACTGAAAACTTTATTGACCGTGTCCGTTTGTGCCTGCGCGCTCCAACTGCGCGCGCAGGAAACCAATTCCATGCAGCAGTTCCAGCAACGTCTCGACGCCATGCAGGCGAACTTCGAGCGTGTCGTCGCCGCGCAACGTGCCGAGATTGACGCGCTCAAACAAGCAGTTGCCGCCATCCATGCCGCGCCACCGCGACCGCTGCTCGCGGAAACTGCCGCCACCACCGCGCCGCCGCCCATCGCGAGCAAGCCGTGGTCGCCGAGCGACTCCATCCGCATCGGCAAAGGCGGGACTTACGCCGACTTGAGTATGGTCGGCACGTTCGCCGTCGGCGGCTCGACCGCGAACAACCTCGGTTCGTTGCAGCTCGGCGGACACGATCCCAACCAGCGTGGCTTCACGGTGCAGGGTGCGGAGTTGAGTTTGCAAGGCGCGGTGGATCCGTATTTTCGCGGCGCGGCGAACATCGCCTTCCTCATTGGTAACGGCGGCGAGACCGGAGTCGAGCTTGAAGAAGCATGGCTTGAAACCGTGTCACTGCCACACAACTTACAGATTCGCGCGGGGCAATACCTCACCGAGTTTGGCCGCATCAACACGCAGCATCCGCACGCGTGGGGTTTCGTGGACGCGCCCATTGTGAACGCGCGGATTTTCGGCGAGGACGGCTTGCGCAATCCCGGCGCGCGCCTCTCGTGGCTCGTGCCAACGCCGTTCTACTCCGAACTTTTCTTCGGCGTGCAGAACAGCCAAGGCGGCACGGCGCACAGTTTCCGCGATGACCACGGCGGTGACGCATTCTTCGGACGCGTGAACGCTTCGCGCAGCGTGAAGAAATTTTCCGACATGCTCTACTCGGCGCGCTACGCGGCGTCCTTTGAGCCGACGGACAACCAGACGTTGCTCGGCGGACTCTCGGCAGTGTTCGGCCCGAACAGTTCGGGCAACGATACTGACACGCAGATTTATGGCGCGGACGTTTATTGGAAATGGAAATCACCGCGCGCGCACGGCGGCTTCCCGTTCGTGAGCTGGCAGACCGAGGCGTTGCTACGCCGCTATCAAGCGGGCGAGTCCACGACCGTTGACCTGAATGGCGACACCGTGCTCGACCCTGTCCCGCGCGAGACGGTCACGGACTGGGGCGCGTATTCGCAAGTGCTGTGGGGCTTCAAGCCGGGCTGGGTGGCGGGCTTGCGCGGTGATTACGCGGCGGGCAACCAAGCGGGTTACGAAAAACTCTACGGCGCGGACTTATCACGCGCAATGCGCTGGCGGATTTCGCCGAACCTGACTTGGTATCCGAGCGAGTTCTCCAAGCTGCGTTTGCAATACAATTACGACCAGCGCGACCTGATTGGCGCAGACCATTCGCTGTGGTTGCAGTTTGAATTCCTGCTGGGTGCGCACGCGGCGCATAAGTTTTAACCACGAATAGACACTAATTAACACGAATCGAATTATGAAAAAACTATTGTTCGGAACTCTTGGGGCGTTGCTCGCATTCAGCGCGCAAGCCAAACTAAACATCGTCGTCACCACGCCGGATCTTGCGGCCATCGCGAAGGAAGTCGGCGGCGATAAAGTCGAAATCACCACGCTCGCGCGACCCACGGAAGACCCGCACTTCGTGGACGCCAAGCCCAGCTTCATCGTGAAGCTCAACAAAGCCGACGCGCTCATCGAGGGCGGTGCGGAACTGGAAGTCGGTTGGTTGCCGTCGTTGCTCGCGGGCGCGCGTAACGACAAGCTCGCGTCCGGCCAGCCCGGTCGCATTCTTTGCAACGAAGGCATTCGCATGCTCGAAGTGCCGACGGAGATGACGCGTGCCGAGGGCGACATTCATCCGCTGGGCAATCCGCACTTCGGCGTTGATCCGGCCAACGCGCGCATCATCGCGGCGCACTTGGCGGACGCGTTTGCAAAACTTGATTCGAGTTCAGTGGAAATTTTTCGTGCGAACGGGAAGAAATTCACCGACGCGCTCGACACCAAGCTCATCGAGTGGCAGGCGAAGCTCGCGCCATTCAAGGGCGCGAAAGTCGTGTCATATCACAAGTCGTGGCCTTACTTTGCGGAACGGTTCGGGTTGGAGATGGATATTTTCCTCGAACCAAAACCTGGCATTCCACCTTCACCCGCACACCTCGCGGAAGTCATCACGAAGATGAAAGCGCAACACGCGCGCGTCATCATTGTTGACCCCTATCTTAATCGTCGCACCGCCGAGACGGTCGCGCGCAGCACGGACGCGGCGGTCGTGGACGTAGCGCAATTCCCTGGCGGGGTTAAAGGCACGGACGGCGGCTATCTCGCGCTGATGGATTACGTCGTGAATTCGCTGGCAAAGGCGCTGGCGGAAAAGAAATAATTTTATGACTGAAATTCTATCCG
>JBJOPC010000313.1:0-11037 GCA_046050965.1 Verrucomicrobiota bacterium
GCGAAATTCGTTGAAGGCGATGCCAAAGAGCCACGTGGAGAATTTTGCGCCGCCGCGAAAGGTGTAAAGTTTCTGCCACGCTTTCAAAAAAGTTTCCTGCGCCAGATCGTCGGCGAGGTGCGCATCACCGCGCGTCATGCGCGTCAGAAAGGCGCGCACGGGCGATTGATGGCGGCGCACCAACTCGCCGAACGCGGGCTGGTCTTCGTGCGCGAGGACGCGGGCGATGAGATCGGCGTCGGTGAAGGACACGGGTCAGGGCTTGGGTGCTTGGTCATTGTGGTCGTTGCCTTTGTCGAGCTTCAACAGTCCGATCACCAAAAACGCCACCCCGAGAAACAAGACAATCCAGCCCGGTTTACCGCAGAGCATGACGAGACCCGCCCCGATGCCAGTCAAAATGATGCCGCTCCGCGTATCGTTACGCTGCTGGCGGTAGCCACTGTTGCTGCCACCCTGCCAAGACCTTTTGGCCTTCAAACTGTCAATCACCTCGGGCGTGATGGGCATACCCTTTTCAATCATCGCGCGCAAAGTTTCGTTCGCCATTTTATGGCGGCGATGCCGGGTAAAAGCGATGATGGCGATGATCGCCACGACCATGACAAAGGGATACAACGGGACGAGTATCGGAATCAAATCGGCGAGATACCCAGATGCTGCGCCAATCCATCCCAATCGTTCGACGACTTTTTCTTTTTGTGTTCCGGCTTCGGCGGCGCGGGGTCGGCCACCGACGAATCATCGGTCAGGGACTGAACCGCTGGCGCGGCAATGGGAGCATTGCTCGTTGCCGGCGTGGCGGAGGTGTTGGTTTGCGCGAACACCGGCGCGGCGGCGAGTGCAGCAAATAAAAATATGGCGAAGAATTTGGTTGAGGTGATTTTCATATTCATTGATTTCAATTTAACTGTTCACAAGTGAGATGCTTTGAGCAGTCTGTTTGGATTCAGAAATCTTTGAGTGACGGGTGAACGGCTAGCAGGCCGATGTGGCATATGATAATCGGGTGGCAACGGCATGGAGTTGATGGTTGAGAGTTGATGGCTGATAGTCGAACCAAAATCAAACCATCCGGCTTTGTGCCTTGGTGACTTCGTGGTTGAAATTGGGTTGCCTCGCTCGTTGGTGGTAGAATTTTTCCTTGCGGTTCACAGGGCGAAAGGCTTAATTGCGCCGTGTTTTAACCCGTTCGCCGTGCGAGCGGAGACCGTATTGAATGACCGCATGAACAAGCTTCAACTGGAGAGGGCATCTTGAGCCGCCCGTTTCCGTCCCGCAATCAGCCGCCCGCCTCGTCCTTCGTCCGCATCAACGGGAAAATTCGCGCCCGCGAAGTCCGTGTCATCGGCCATGACGGTTCGCAGTTGGGCGTCCTGCCTCTCACCGACGCACTGAATCTCGCCCGCCAAGCTGGCGTAGACCTCGTCGAGATTGCGCCCAACGCCGTGCCACCCGTCTGCCGCGTCGTGGACTTCGGCAAGTTCCGCTACGAACAAGCCAAGAAAGAAAAAGAATCCAAGAAACATCAGCACGCGAACAAGGTGAAGGAAGTCCAGCTCTCGCCAAAAATTGACCCACATGATTTGATGATTAAGACGCATCACGCCATTGGCTTCCTGTGCGACGACATGAAAGTCAAAGTCGCATTGAAATTCCGTGGCCGCGAAATGGCGCACACCGAATACGGTTTCCAAGTCATCACGAAGTTCGTCGCGGATGTGGCGCCTTACGGCCATCCTGATTTCACGCCCAAGCTCGTCGGCAAGAGCATCAACCTGATGATCTCGCCGCTGCCCCGCGCCAAGCGCGCGAAGAATCCGCACGACACTGACAACAACGCTCCGGGTTACGAAGTCACCGAAGACAAAGATGACGATGACGACGATGAAAAACCCACTAAGCCCGTGGCCGTCAAACCGTCCGCGTCTGCGTCCGCGAAACCCGTCGCGCCCAAAGACGGTTTTGCGAACAATCCATTCGACGGCATAGAAGTGAAGCCCAGTTTGCCTAGCGAGTGACGAGTTGCCGGAGTTGCTTCAACCCCGCACTTGTCCCACTACTTCCGCTGCTTCGCCAGCATGGCTTTGGTTTCGGCTTGCACGGCGTCGAGTTCGGGTTTGATCTCGGCTTTCACTTCGCGGGTCATGCGGTCAATGTAGAGAATGCCGTTCAGGTGGTCGCCCTCGTGTTGGATGGCGCGGGCGAGCAGCCCGCCGCAACGGAATTTCAACGTCTCGCCTTTTTGATTTTGGGCGAGGACGTCCACGCGCTCGGCGCGTTCCACTTCGGCGTAAATTTCTGGAAAGCTCAAACAACCTTCACCCCCGCTGATGACGGAACCGACAGGGGTGAGGTGCGGGTTGATCAACACGAGCGGCATGAAGGCATCAGGGTCGGCGGGCTGGCCGTCAATTTCCAAACTGGAAACGCGATCTTTGCCGACGCCGCGAATGTCCAGCACGGTGAGTTGAATTGCCTGCCCGACTTGATGTGCGGCGAGGCCCACGCCTTTGAAAGCGTGCATGGTCTCAAACATATCGCCGATGAGTTGCTGCAACTCGGGCGTGACGGTGGCGATGGGCGCGCCTTTTTGGCGGAGGACGGGATGGCCGTATTTGATGACTTCTAAAATCATGGTGCTTGACGACTAATTTGAAATGCCGACGAGTTGCAAAATTCTTTCTAGTTCGGCGTCCGAGTAGAACGAAATTTCGAGCGAGCCTTTGCCTTGGGTGTAGTTGACTTTGACTTTCGTGCCGAATTTTTCGCGTAACTGGTTTTCGACGGCGGCAACATGGGCGTTGCTGCCGCGCGGGGCGGCGGTGGCGGCGGTGGTGGATTTGACGACGGCGGTGCGCCCGGAAAGTTTGGCGACGAGGTGTTCGGTTTGGCGGACGTTGAGCGCTTCCTTGAGCACACGGTCGGCGGCGGCATGCTGATCTTTTTCGGTGGCAAGGCCGAGGATCACTTTGGCGTGACCTACGGAAAGGCGTCCATCGCGAACGTAGTTTTGCACGAGCGACGGCAGCTTGAGCAGGCGCAACGCGTTCGCCACAACGGCGCGGCTCTTGCCGACTTTTTGCGCGGTCAAATCTTGCGTGAGCTTGAATTGCTCGATGAGTTGCGCGTAGCCGAGGGCTTCTTCGAGCGGATTCAGATTTTCGCGCTGTAAGTTTTCGATGAGCGCGAGTTCGAGGACTTCGCGGTCATCGGCTTGGCGGACGATGACGGGAACTTCGGCGAGGTTGAGTAATTGCGAGGCGCGCCAGCGGCGTTCGCCCGCGATGATTTCAAAATGGTCGCCCCGGTCGCGCACGATGAGCGGCTGCACGATGCCTTGCTCACGGATGGAATCGGCGAGTTCGCGCAAGGCGTCGGGCGGAAAATTTTTGCGCGGCTGGAAGGGGCAGGGGCGCAGGCGCGTGAGCGGGACGCGCTCGACGCGTTCGCGGGTGTCCACGGGCGCGGGAGCGGCGGGCGGTGTCGTGGCAGCAATGGCCGGCGCGTTAGATTTGTTGGTCGGCGCGGAACCGCCGAGCAACGCACCGAGACCGCGACCGAGAGCAGGTTTAGACATGGCGCGAAGTTTTGCCGCGCGTGATGGGTTTGTCAAAACGACATTGCGGCGGCGGCGGTCGGTGGGCGTGAACGTCGCCAAACTTCCGGGAACAGACGTTGACAAGAAAGTAATTTTGGCTACCTTCTGCCGCTCTAAATTTAATTAACAATTTATGCCGAACACAAAATCAGCCGAACGTCGTATGCGCAGCAGCGCGCGCAAGCAAACCCGCAATGCCGCCGTGAAATCCCGCGTGCAAACCATGCAGGCGAAATACGCCACGGCGTTGACCGCTGGCAAGAAGGACGAATCTGCCGCGTCTATGCGCGCCGCCGTGTCCGCGCTCGACAAAGCTGTGAAGGCTGGTGTGATCAAGAAGTCCACTGCCAACCGCAAGAAGTCGCGGCTCGCGCTGCGCTTGAACAAAGCGAAGTAAGCCCGTTATCAGAAATTTTGAACGGAGCCGTCGCGAGACGGCTCCGTTTTTATTTGGGGTGGCGCGTCATCGGCGGAAAGAGGCGCGATTGCACGAAGCCGAGTTTTGCCAGTCGGTAAGTCAGGCTGGTGCGGATGCAGCCGAAACCGTATTTCACGCTGCGGGAAAAATTGATGGACGACGCTTCTTCAAAATATTTCGTTGGGCAACTGACCTCGCCGATGCTGTGGCCGTGCCAGAGAATTTGCGCGAGCATCTGGTTGTCGAACACGAAGTCGTCGGAGTTTTCTTCCCACAGAAGTTGTTCGAGAATCTTCCGCGAGAACGCGCGGTAGCCGGTGTGGTATTCGGAAAGTTTGGCGCCGAGAAAAAGATTTTCGCCAGCGGTGAGTGCGCGGTTAGCGATGTATTTCCAAAGCGGCATGCCACCCTTCAGCGCGTAGCCGCCGAGAATGCGGCTGCCGAGCACGCACGGATGCAAGCCCGCGGCGATGATGCTCGCCATCGCGGGGATGAGCTGCGGCGTGTATTGGTAATCCGGGTGCAGCATGATGACGATGTCCGCGCCGGCAGCGAGCGCGAGGCGGTAACAAGATTTTTGGTTGCCGCCGTAGCCGGTGTTTTTCTCGTGGACGTGGACTTGCACGCCGGGCAGGGACTGCGCGAGTTTCACGGTGTCGTCGCGGCTGCGGTCGTCCACGAGGATGATGTGATCCACGATGCCTTGGTCGCGGACTTCGTCGTAGGTTTGGCGCAAAGTTTTGGCCGCGTTGTAGGCGGGCATGACGACGACGATTTTCTGGTGGCGATACATGGCAGGGAAAAGGTGCGGGAAAACTTTTGAAAATCCAAGTTTCAACTCAAAGCGTCGAGATTTGTTTTGGAGTGCAGCGACGTGTCGCCGCACTCCAAAGCAGGTCAATTGCGGAAAAAAAGTAGCCAGACAATCAGCAGCATCGGCAGCATGAACGGCAAAGTGAAGCGCCAGATGTAGCCGAGGAACGTAGGCGTGTGAACTTTTTGCTGATCGGCGATGGCTTTGACCATGAAGTTGGGGCCGTTGCCGATGTAGGTGTTCGCGCCGAAGAACACCGCGCTGACGCTGATGGCGAGGATTAATTTTGGCGACGCGGCAAGCAGCGCGTGAAGGTCGGTCGTGCCGCTTGTGCCAGTGAGCGCGCTCAAAAACGCCAGATACGTCGGCGCGTTGTCGAGCAAGCTGGAGAGCAAGCCGCTGCCGAAATAAAACACGCCCGCCGACGGCGCGTGGCCGAGCAGTTCACGCGCGTGAACTTGCAACCAATCGAGTGCGGGCAGCATCGTGGCGAAGATGCCGACGAATAGCACCGCAACTTCTTTGACCGGATGGAAACTAAAGTGGTTCGCGGCATGGACATTTTTGTTCGTCGTGAAATATGAGCCAGCTGCCGCCGCAAGCATCAAGAGTTCGCGGACGAACGGCGGGTGGTTCACAAACACCGCGCCAAGAATCACCGCGAGGAAAAATAAATTGCCGAGTCCGTCGAAGCGCCACGTCTCGTGCGTGGTTTCCGCGTCGCGGATTTTTTTCGGCGCGCGCAAGAAGTTGCGGCGATCCACGAAGTAAAACATCGCGAGTAGAATCCCCACGCCCGTCGCCCACATCGGCAGGCAATGCTCGGCCACCCACCAGAACGGCACACCTTGCAGATAGCCGAGGAACAGCGGCGGGTCGCCGATGGGCGTGAGACAGCCGCCGACGTTGGAGACGATGAAAATGAAAAAGCAAACGTGGTGCGCGGTGACGCGATATTTATTCATCCGCAGCCACGGGCGAATGAGCAGCATGGATGCGCCGGTGGTGCCAAGGAGATTCGCCACGATCGCACCGACGAGCAGGAAAATCACGTTCACAAACGGCGTGGCTTCGCCTTTGACGTGGATGTGGATGCCGCCGGACACGACGTAGAGCGAACCGATGAGCACGATGAAGCTGACGTATTCTTCCGCCGTGTGCAGCACCCGCGTGTTGGCGTGAAGACCGAAGCAATAATAGCCGACCACCGTGGCTGCGAGTCCGAGCGAAACCTTGACGTGATGCCGCGTCCACCAGCCAGCAAACGCCAGCGGCGCGAGCGCAATCAGCGCCAGCAGCGCGGCGAATGGCAGAATGGCGAGCGGATTTGGTGGCAAGGCGGAGTTAATAGCGCGGCGAATCTAGCGAACTGGCGAGTTCACGCCAACCTCGACTTTTCGACGGCATTTCCTACACTCTCGCCCACATGGAATCTATTGGAATGCACCGGCCCCGCAATCTCGGTTGGGCGCGCGCCGCCGCTTTGCTCTACGGCGACTGGGGCACGAGCAAAGCCTACGTCATCGGCCTTGCCTTCTTCGCCATCCAATTTTCCTCGATGCCGATGATTCTCGCGGTCTGCGCGCTCACGGCGTTGGTCGGCTACAATTACATCATCGTCTGCAAACATTTTCCCGACGGCGGCGGCGTGTATTCGGCGGCGCGGGAACAGAGCCGGGTGCTCGCGGTGCTGGGGTCGCTGCTGTTGCTCGCGGATTTTCTCGTGACGGCGGCGATGAGTTGCTGGGACGCGATGAGCTATTTCGGCGTGTCACCGGCGCATCTCAAACTGTTGACGATGGGTTTCATCGTGCTGGTCGGCTTCATAAATTATTTCGGCCCGAAACATTCCGGCAGTCTCGCGGTCATCTTCGCGTTGCCCATGGTGATTGTGGTCGTGGGCATCATTGCGTTGAGTGTGCCGCATCTGACGCTCGGTCATTTGCATCTGCCGCATGATGGTTTTGGGAAAAACTGGGTGGCGTTCGTGGGCGTCATCCTCGCGTTGAGCGGCGTGGAGGCGATTGCGAATTTGACCGGCGTGATGAAACTCGACAAAGGGGCGACGCCGGAAAAACCGCGCGTCACGTCCACCGCCAAGCGCGCCATCTACCTCGTCGCCGCCGAAGTCGTCATCGGCACGGCACTGCTCGGTTGGGCGATGCTGTCGCTGCCGGAGGAACTGGGCGCGGAGATGAAGGAAAAATGGCCGTATATGCTGCGCTTCCTAGGCGAACAATATGGCACGGTCACGTTCGGTGCACACTTTGGCCAAGTCTTCGGCGTATGCGTCGGCGTCATCGTCGGCTTGCTGCTCTTGAGCGCCGTCAACACCGCGCTCGGGGCGATGATTGGACTCATGTATATGCTCGCGCGCGACCGCGAAATGCCCGCGCCGTTTGCGAAGTTGAATTCGCACGGCGTCCCGTGGTTGCCGCTGCTGGTCGCGACCGGTTTGCCGCTGATTCTCGTGGCGATCGCGAACGACCTCGACGCGCTAGCAGATATGTATGCCATCGGCGTGGTCGGCGCGATCACGGTGAACCTCGGCTCATGCTGCTTCAATAAACGGCTCCAAATGAAATGGCGGGAACGCGCCATCATGCTCACGACCTTCGTGATTTTATTCGCGGTGGAAATCACCATTGCAAAAACCAAACCGGCGGCGTTGTTCTTTGCCGTCGCCGTGTTGGGCATCGGCTTCGCCCTGCGCGCGTGGGCGATGAAACACGCTGGCTTCGAGACCATCATCATCAAGCGCGATCTCGCCGCCGCCATTGACCCCGAACTCATCGCCAGCTTTCGCCCCAACCTTACGCCCGGCCAATCCATCCTCGTCGCCGCGCGCGGCCTCACGCCCGTGCTGAAGTTCGCCATCGAAGAAGCGAAGTTTCGTCAGGGAAATCTCTACCTGCTCTACATCAAAGAACTCGCCGTGAACCTCCCCGGCCCGCTCGCCAACGCCGAACGCGCCCGCTGGCAAGACGACAAACAAGCCGCGCAAATCATGGGCGCGATGCTCCAACTCGGCCAAGAACTCGGCGTGTCCGTTGTGCCGATTTACGTCGTGAGCGACAATCCCGCCGCGACCATTCTTGACATCACCGCCACCATCGGCACCGACGTGCTCATGCTCGGCTCGCCGCACCGCACCAACCTCGCGCGCCTGCTCAAAGGCAGCGTGGTCAACGAAGTCGCCAGCAAACTGCCGGAGAACATCCAACTCGTCATCCACAGCTAGGGGCAAAGCTGAAATGGCTCGGTGCGACCGGGCGTGAATGGTTCAGTTTTCGGCTTTCAACTTTCTGCTTTTGCCGATTCTCCTCGCTGTTCAAAAACAACCAGTGCGCCTAATTCACTTCACGGCGGTGGATGGTTGAAAATCGCCAGCGAAAATTTCTTCCGCGATTTCGTCCTTTGTTCCCAGCGGTATTCTGCGGGGTGCTAAAATATCTTTCAACGCTGGCACGGGCGTTGCAATGGAGCGGCCAGCCAAACCTGCGTGGTCACATCAGCGCATAACCGGTGCGGCTCGCAGGCAAACAAATTAAAACCAAACCATGAAAAAAATCGAAGCGATTATCAAACCGTTCAAGTTGGAAGAAGTGAAGGACGCTCTCGCCGAAGTCGGCATCGAGGGCATGACCGTCACCGAAGTCAAAGGCTTTGGCCGTCAAAAAGGTCACACGGAAATTTACCGTGGCAGCGAATATACCGTGGACTTCTTGCCCAAAATCAAACTCGAACTCGTCGTGGCCGACAAGTCGGTGGACGCCGCTGTGGGCGCGATTATTAAGGCCGCCAAGACCGGCAAGATTGGCGACGGCAAAGTGTTCGTCTCCACCGTCGAGCAAGTCATCCGCATCCGCACTGAAGAAAAAGGCGAAGCGGCCGTTTGATTATTGAACCAACCCTGAACCCTCTCTGAATAAATTTATGAAACGATTTTTTCTAACTCTCGCTCTTGTCGCCTTCGCTGCGTTCACCGTTCGTGCGGAAGACAAACCCGCCGCCGCCGCGCCGCCCGCGCCGCCCGCGCCTTCGCTCGAACAACGTCTCGCGTCGCTCGAAGCCTACGTCAACAACGGCGACCCCACCGCTGCGTTGAAAGCGGCTGATGGTAAAATCCCCGACGGCCTCGTCACGCCAACCTCTGCTACGTCCGGCCCCGGCCACAACGCGTGGATGATGACCAGCTCCGCGCTGGTGTTGTTCATGACGCTGCCGGGACTGTTCTTGTTCTACGGCGGTCTCGTGCGTCGCAAAAATATTTTGTCCGTCATTGCGCAATGTTTCGGCATCGCCGGTCTCGTGACGATTCTCTGGGTCGTGTTCGGCTACAGCATGGTGTTCGCTGATGGCGACGACATCATCAAAGGTGTGGTCGGCAACATGAAGTTCTCGTGGCTCAAAGACGTGACCTCCGCGCCCAACAGCAACTACGCCTACTGGGTTTCGCACAACGTCTTCTCCATGTATCAACTCATGTTCGCCATCATCACGCCCGCGTTGATTCTCGGCGCGATTGCGGAACGCATGAAGTTCTCCGCCATTCTCGCGTTCGTCGCGCTCTGGATGGTCGTCGTTTATTTCCCGCTCGCGCACATGATCTGGGGCATCAACGGTTGCATGAACGGTGTGTGGAACGCCGCTGCGTCCATCAAGGCGATTGACTTCGCCGGCGGCACGGTCGTTCACATGAGTTCCGGTTGGAGCGCACTCGTGCTCTGCTTAATTCTCGGCAAACGTCGCGGCTTCGGCAAAGAATCCATGGCGCCGCACAGTATGGTTATGTGCGCCATCGGCACGGGTATGCTCTGGGTCGGTTGGTATGGTTTCAACGCCGGTTCCGCCGTGGCTGCTGACGGTGTGGCTGCAAACGCCTTCATGACGACCACCATCGCGACGGCGGTGGCCTGCTTCGTCTGGCCGGTGATGGAATGGATTACGCGCGGCAAGCCCAGCGTGCTCGGTTTCTGCTCCGGCGCGGTCGCGGGTCTCGTCGTAGTGACGCCCGCTTGCGGTTTCATTGACGCGAAAGGCGCGCTCATTATCGGCGTCGCGGCGGGCATCGTGCCGTGGTTCTTCTGCTACAAAGTCAAAGGCTGGTTCGGCTACGACGACGCGCTCGACACGTTCGGCGTCCACGCCATCGGCGGCACGTTGGGCGCGTTGCTCACCGGCTTCCTCGCCACGCCTACGGTCAACGGCAACTTGAGCACCAACTTGGCCGCCATCGTTGGTCACTCGCTCTGGAAGGAACAGCTCAAAGCGATGATCTTGACCATCTTCCTCGCAGTCATCGCCACGGCGGTCATCGCCTACCTCGTCAAATTCACCATCGGCCTGCGTCCGAGCGAAGAAGACGAAAGCATCGGCCTCGACTTGGCCGAACACGGCGAAGAAGGCTACCACGGCGCTGGTCAGTAATTTCAGTCGCCAAGGAAACGGAAACGAATCGCGCCGCACGGGCAACCGTGCGGCGCGAATTTTTTTGAATCCGTTCTGGTTCCGTGTCGGACACTCACCGGCAGATGACGACTACCCCTTCAGCGATTCCAACGCCTCTTTGGTATGAGTGCGCTTGCCTTGCCATTCCGTGAGGCGTTGCTTGTGTTCGTCGAGGACGCTCGCGGGAACTTTTTGCGCAAACGCCGGATTGCCGAGCTTCTGTTCGACCTTCGCGATTTCGCTTTCGATTTTTTCCAACTCCTTCGCGAGGCGCGCGGTTTCGGCGGCGACGTCAATCAAACCATCGAGCGGCAGAAACAAGTCGCCGAGTTCGGTGCGGCAGGTGGGCGTGCCTTTCTTCGGCGTGTAATCAGCGGCGATTTCCAGCGACTCGGCGTTGAGCAAAAGCTTGATCGTCTCCGCGTCGTGCGGCGTGACATCACTCGCGGGCTTGAAGATGAATTTCACTTTCTTGCCCGACTGGATGTTGCCGACGCGGCGCAGATTGCGGCCTTCGGTCACGAGATCGTATTTCGCCTGCGCGAAGTCGAGGTAGCAATCGTCGAGGCCGTAGCCGTCTTTGAATTCCGCCTCGAACGGCTTCGGCCACGGCGCGAACATGACGGTCTTGCCGCCTTGATTCTCCGGCATATCGGTGGAGTAACCCATGCCGTGCCACAACTCCTCGGAGATGAACGGCACGAACGGATGAAACATCCGCAGCGTGTGGCTCAACACGAAATCAATCACCGC
>JBJOPC010000314.1:0-10565 GCA_046050965.1 Verrucomicrobiota bacterium
ATTCGTCCTGCTTCTGAATTCCGCTCGCGCTGACGACGCTGGTTTCGGCCCGGCGATTTCCGTCCCGCGCGATGTGGAAAATTCTGCGCCGGAAAAATTGCCTGCGCGCAACTGGATTGACCAGACGCGCGACGAGGCGTTGAAGAAAAGCGTCGGCTGTCTCGAATGTCACAAGGGCATCGAGAACCACTCGATGCACGTCTCGCCGAACGTCGTGCTTGGCTGCACGGATTGTCACGGCGGCAATCCCACGCCCGGCCTCGTGCAACGCAAGGCGCACGTCGAGCCGCTGCATCCCGAATTTTGGCCGACCTCCGCGAATCCCGCCGACTCCGACGTGCTGCTCAACAAGGAGTCGCCCGAGTTCATCCGGTTCGTGAACCCCGGCGACTTGCGCGTGGCCGAGAACACCTGCGGCGTCTGCCACCAAAAGGAATTTCAGAACACGAGCAGCAGCATGATGCGCCATGGGGCGATGCTCTGGGGTGCGGCGCTCTACAACAACGGCGCAGTGCCGCACAAAGTTTATCGCTACGGTCAGGCTTACGGCCCGCACGGCGAACCGCTCAAGCTCATGAACCCCTATGAGCCGACCGCCGAGGAGACGCGCACGAATGGCGTGTTGCCGTTCATCGAGCCGCTGCCGCGTTTTCCGATTGGCCAGCCCGGAAATATCCTGCGCATCTTTGAGCGCGGCGGTGAAAAACAAAATGCGCTCGGTATCCCTAATCCCGATGAAGAACCCGGCAAGCCCGCGCGCCGCTTGAGCGAACGCGGCCTCGGCACGTTGAACCGCATTGATCCCGTCGTGCTGAATCTGCAGAAGACGCGCCTCAACGATCCGCTGCTCGACTTCATGGGCAGCAACAATCATCCCGGCGATTACCGCAGCAGCGGCTGCTCGGCGTGTCATGTGATTTACGCGAACGACCGTTCGCCGTCGCAGTCCGGTTGGTATTCCAAGTATGGCAATCAGGGTCTGAGTTTCAGCGACGACCAGTCCGGCATCCGCCACGACGAGCGCGGCCATCCCATCAAGCACGAACTCACGCGCGCCATCCCGACGAGCCAGTGCATGAACTGCCACATGCATCAGGGCAACCTCTTCGTGAACCCGTTCCTCGGCTACATCTGGTGGGATCAGGAAAGCGACGGCGAGTTCATGTATCCGCATCCGGAAAATCCCATCGCGGACGACCCTCATTTCAAAGGCAGCAAAACCCACGGGCAGATGACGCAGCAGCACGACCCGACCGACGAGGAAATGGTCGCCGCCATCCGCAACAATCCCGAAGCCGCCGCCGCGCGCGGGTTATGGGGCGACCTCGCGTTCCTTGAAAAGAGCGCCGAGCTGAATCCGAAGTTGAAGCAGACGCAATTCGCCGATTATCACGGTCACGGCTGGATGTTCCGCGCCGTGTTCAAGCACGACAAGCAGGGCAATCTCCGCGAACTCGACGACACCATCATCCCGCACGACGACCCGCAGAAGTGGGCGAAGGCCGTCCACTTGAAGGATGCCCACCTCGCGCACGGCATGCAATGCGCCGACTGCCACTTCGACGCCGACGTCCACGGCAACGGCAAGCTCTACGGCGAGCCGCGCGCGGCCACGACCATCGAGTGCATTGACTGCCACGGCACGGTGAACGCCCGCCCGACGCTCATCACGTCGGGGAACGCGGGCAAGATCGACCTGAACAAAAGCAGCACATCGTGGGGCGCAAAGTTTTATTGGGAGGGCAACAAACTGTTCCAACGCTCGACCATGAGCCCTGATCTCATCTGGGAAGTGCCGCAGACGATGGACACGGTTGACCCGAAGTCGTCGCACTACAACGCGAAGTCGGCCTATGCAAAAACGCTGCGCCGCGATGGAAAAACCTGGGGCGATGTGCCCGAGCCGTCCAACTGCAAACGCAACCTCGCCCACGACGAATCGAACATCTCCTGCCAAGTCTGCCATTCCTCGTGGGCGACGAGCTGTTTCGGCTGCCACCTGCCGATGCGCGCGAACCAGAAGGCCGCGCTCAACAAATTTGAAGGCATCACCACGCGCAACTTCACCGGATACAACCCGCAGGTCGTTCGCGACGACGTGTTCCAGCTCGGCGTGGACGCGACTTACAAGAACCACCGGCTCGCCGTGCTGCGGTCGTCGAGCGCGGTCATCGTCGGCTCGCAGAACGCGAATCGCGAGTGGGTTTATTCGCAGCAGCAGACCGTGAGCGCGGAGGGTTACAGCGGGCAGGCTTACAATCCGCATCTGCCGCACACCACCAGCGGCGTCGGCACGACGAAAGGTTGCGAGGATTGCCACATCGCGAAGGCGAACGACAACAACGCGTGGCTCGCGTCGCTGCTCGGCTTCGGCACGGGCACGGTGAATTTCTTCGGGCGCTACGCCTACGTCGGCGAGGGCAAGGACGGACTCGAAGCCGTCGTCTGGACAGAACAGGAAGAGCCGCAGGCCGCGCTCGGCAGCCATTTGCACAAGCTCGCGTATCCGTCCAACTATGTGAATCACGTTGAGCAGAACCAGGACGAACTCAAGGAAGCCTATCACCACGACGGCAAGGAGATTTTGGATCTCGTCCAGCGCGGCGAATATCTTTACACCGCGAACGGCGCGGATGGCTTCGAGGTTTTCGACATCGCGAACATCGACAACAAGGCGTTCAGCGAGCGCATCACCAGCGCGCCGGTCTCGCCGCTCGGCCAGCGCACCTACGTCCGCACCAAATACGCCACGAGCGTCACGCTGCCGAGCACGCTGGGCATTGATCCCACGCGCCTGCGCCTGCCGGAGAACGAGGAGCAGCCCATCAGCCTCATCTACGCGTGGGTGTTCGTGACCGACCGCGAGGAAGGCCTCGTCATGAGCACCGTCGCCACGCTCGTGGATGGCAACCCGCGCAACAACTTCCTCGACAAAGATCTCAAGACCATCCGCTATAACCCGGACGGAAAACTCAAGGGCGCGATGCATTCATTCATGGCGGGAACGAACCTGTTCGTCGTGGCGGAGAAGGGATTGTTTGTGCTCGGCTTGAGCAACACGGAACTCGCCGAGCCGAAGCTGCTCGCTGAGTTGAGCGGCGGCGAATTCAAGAACCCGCGCGCCGTGGGTGTGCAGTTCCGCTATGCGTTCGTGACCGACGATGAAGGCTTCAAGGTCGTGGACATCACCGACCCCACGCACCCGCGCCTGATCCCCGAGGCCACGATCCCGCTGCGCCACGCGCAACGCTTCTACCTCGCGCGCACCTACGCCTACGTGGCCGACGGCGAGGACGGCCTCGCGTTCATCGACATTTCCAATCCTGAAAAGCCGAAGCTCGAACAACTTTACACCGCCGACGGCAAATTGAACGACGTGCGCGCCGTGCAGATCGGCTCGGTCAACGCGTCCGAGTTCGCGCTCGTGGCGGATGGCAAGAACGGCTTGCGCGTGTTGCAGATGATTTCGCCGGAGAACGTGCCCGGCCACATGGGTTTCAGTCCCGCGCCGAACCCGAAACTCATTGCCACCTACCCGACGCACGGCCCGGCGCTGGCCGTGGGTCGCGGCCTCGACCGCGACCGCGTAGTGGACGAGACCGGCAACCAGACCGTGGTGTTCGGCCGGCGCGGCTCGCGTCCGTTCCACCTCGATGAGATGGAGAAGTTCTACAAGCACGCCGACGGCACGCTCTACACCGTGGAAGATGTGGCGGTGAAGAGCGGACAACTCCAGACCAAGAGTGGCGCGACCTTGCAACCGGCAGCGGAATTCAAATCCGACACGGAGACCGAAACCGTGGCGCGGCCTTCACGTGACCGGTTGATGCAGCGGGGAAGATAATGTCTTCTATAGTTCGGTCTGAACTAGTTCTTGCTCTATGCGTTGTTGCAACGCATCTCGAATGACGGTTTCATATTGAGCTAAATCAAATTGTCCGTTGATTTTCTGCAAATTAGGCGATGGCACATTGGGGAGTAGCACCCCCATTTCGGTAAACCGCCACCTTCCGGGGTCGCCAAACGGCAAAAACTGCTCGTTTTTGGTAGTTTCAAGGTTTTTTCATGGTTTTTGACGGTGTTTCCAGGCTTCCGAGCGGTGTTGGAGCGGTTCCGAGCGGTCTTGGAATGATTCCGAGGGGTGTTGGAGGTGTTCCGAGACGTCTGGGAATGGCTTCGAGGAGTGTAGGAATCATTCCGAGGGGTGTTGGCGCGCGGTTGAGGAGTGTGGGAACGGTTCCGAGGGAGCGGGGAATCATTCCGAGCGGTGCAGGAATGGTTCCGAGGAGTGTCGGCGGAGTTCCGAGCGGTGCGGGAGCTAGTCCGGGCGGTTCCGGCGGATGGCTGGGAAGTCCCGGCGGGATGCGGGCAGTCAGATGGATGGTGTTGTCAGTCGCGCCGGAGAGTGGGCATCATATCGCCGCATGAAGAATTGTTTGCTGGGTATCGCTATGGGGCTGTTGGTCGTCGGGCGGATGGCTCATGCGGCTGACGTGAAAATTTTCGTCCCCGCTAATCCGCCGGAGATGGCGCGACTGACAAATACTCATTCACCCGCATTCGCGGCGGCGAAACTTTTCTTGCATGGCGTGAACCTCGGCAATTATCTGGAAGCACCGCGCGGACAGAGTTGGGGCGTGACGTGCGACGCGGGCGAGTTCGCGCAGATGCGCGCGGAGGGTTTTGATCATGTGCGCGTGCCGGTGGGTTGGCAGCATTACGCGGGCTCGGCGCCGGAGTATAAATTGTCGTCGGAGATTTTTGCGCGCGTGGATTTCGTGGTCACGAACGCGCTGGCGGCGGGGCTGGCGGTTATGGTGAACGTGCATCACTTCAATGAGTTCACGGACGCACCGACGAACCAGACGGAAAAGTTCGTCGCGATTTGGCGGCAGGTGGCGGCGCATTACGCGGGGTTCACGAACGCGCTGGCGTTCGAGTTGTTGAACGAGCCGGTAAAGGCGGCGACCACGGCGGTGATGAATCCGATTTATGCGCGGATGATTTTGGAAATTCGCAAAACCAATCCGCAGCGGACTATCTTCGTCGGACCGGGCAAATGGAACAGTATTGATGAGCTGAAAAATTTTGTGCTGCCGCCGGACGACAACGTGATTGTGACGGTGCATTGCTACGAGCCGTTTTATTTCACGCACCAAGGCGCGACGTGGGCGGGCGATGACACGAAGGTGACGGGCATCCGGTTTCCCGGCCCACCCGCGTTGCCGCTCGTGCCGGACGCGGTGTTGAAGCTGAATCCGTGGGTGACGAATTGGATTCGCGCCTACAACACGCAGCCGCCGGAGAAAAATCCGTGCGCGCCGCGCGTCATTGCGGAGAAGCTGAAGTTCGCGCGGGCGTGGTCGGATTTTTATGGGCGGCCAATCCACATCGGCGAGTTTGGTTGCTTGGCGAAGATTGAGGCGGAGTCGCGCGGGAATTTTCTCGCGGCGTTTCGGCGTGCGGCGGACGAAGAAAAACTGGGTTGGTGCGTGTGGGATTGGAGTGCGGCGTTTCGATATTGGGACAAAAAGAAAAGTGAACCGCTGCCGCAAGTGCGCGCGGCGCTGTTCGGCAACTGAATTATTCCACGTTTTTGGCAGAATCCATTTGACCCTCTAGGGCAGATGCAGTAACTAACTCCGCCACGCCGACAGGACGTTTTCATTTATGAATTTTTTTGGGCGCGGCGCAAGCGAACGATGTTGAATTTGAAGTCATTTTTGGCGGTGGATTTTGGCGCGGGCAGCGTGAAGCTGGCCGCGTTTGAAGTCAATGAAGCCGGCGGCCTGCGTCTGGTCCAATACGGCATCGAGTCATTGGGCGCGGACGGCGCGCAGGACACGACGCGCGCGGCGGTGACGCAAAAGGCGTTGCAAAAATTGCTCGCGGAAAAGGGCGTGAAGTCCAAGTCGGTGAATGCGTGCGCGCCGGGTTTCCAAGTTTTCTCCAAGTTCGTGAAGCTCCCGCCGGTGGAACCGGGCAAGGTGGAGCAAATCATCCAATACGAAGCGCAGCAGAACGTGCCGTTCCCACTGGCGGAAGTCGTATGGGATTATCAAATCCTCGGCACGTTGCCGAGCGGCGAGTTGGAAGTGCTGCTCGTGGCCATCAAGTCGGACGTGGTCGAGGGCTTGTTCAATATTGCGGAGCAGTCGAAGTTGAAATTGCAAGTGGCGGACGCGTCGGTGGCGGCGTTGTGCAACGCGTTCAAGTTCAATTACAGCGACCTCGAAGATTGCACGATGCTGTTGGACATCGGCGCGAAGACGAGCAATTTGCTGTTCTTCGAGAAGGGTAAAATTTTCTCGCGCAGTATTAATATTGGCGCGAACTCCATCACGCAGGATTTTTGCAACGAATCGAAGCTGCCGTTCGCGGACGCGGAAAAAATCAAGATTGCCGAAGGTTTTGTGAGCTTGGGCGGCGCGTATGAGGAGCCGGAGAACCCGAATCAAGCGGCGATTTCCAAGATTGCGCGGCAGTTCATGACACGGTTGCACATTCAGGTGAACCAGACGTTGCAGGTGTATCGCAGCCAGCAAGGCGGCAGCGCGCCGGTGCGGTTGTTCCTGTCGGGCGGCGCGTCTATCATGCCTTACACGGCGCAGTTTTTTGCGGAGAAACTCAATTTGCCGGTGGAATATTTCAACCCGCTGCGCAACGTGGAGATTGACCCGGCGTTGAATTTGGAAGAACTCGCCCGCAGCGCGCATTCGCTCGGCGAAGTTGTTGGTTTGGGTTTGCGGAATTTGGCGCACTGCCCGGTGGAGTTGAACCTGATGCCGGAAAGCACCATTAGTCGGCAGAGCTTCAACCAGAAAAAACCGTATCTCATTGCGACGATTTTCTTGCTGGCGGTCGTGGTGTTTGCGGCGGGCTGGCTGTTTGAAAAACTGGCGGCGGCGAAGCAAACGGCGCTCGACGACATCACGACCAAGATGGAGCCGATTCGCAGCAAAGTGGATAAATTCCAAAAGGCTTACAAAGAATTGCAGTCTACGAAAAAACAAGGCGACCAGATTTCGACGTGGATTGCTGACCGCTATTTCTGGCCGGATTTGTTCACGGAAATCCGCACCTGCGCGATTAATGCGGAGAAAAAAGCCAAGGCCAAGTTGAACAACAACGACACGGGCATCTGGGTGGACTCCGTGTCTATGCCCGGTGCCGTGGCCGGCGCGGCTCCGGTCGCGATGCATCGCGGAGGCGAAGATGAAGGCGCGGCTCCCCCGCCAGTCGCGGCTGCGCCTGCTGACGGCAGCAACGCCAATCAAAATCAGGTGGACACGCTTGTGCTGAATTGCCGCGCGGTGAGTCTCACGACGGTTTCTGCTTCGGCGAACACGGACATTGCGTTCGCGCTGTTGACGGAGTTGAAAGCCAGCCCGCTGTTCGTGCCGGAGCAAACGCAATTTTTTGGCAACATCAGTCAGGACGAAGCCCCCGGCACGTTCACGTTTGCCGTGACCGTCAAAATCAAGTCACCGTTGAAATTCTAAAATGGCCTGGATCAAACGAAATATTCTGTTCCTCGTCGGCAGCCTCCTCGCACTGGGGCTGCTCGGCGGCGCGGGCTTTTATCTGTTCACGCGCAATCAGGCGAACAACGACCTGAAGGAAAAAGTCACGGCGGCCTACGGTGAAGCGGAATCGGTTTCGCACACGTCGCCCGGCCCCGGCAACGACAAAGTGGACAACATCAAAGCCGCCAAAGATCAGGTGGTGCAGATGCGGGATATTCTGGCGAAGCAGCACAGCTATTTCCGCCCCATCGCGCCAATTCCGGCGTTCGCGGAAGGCACGAACGCCATCAGCGATCACGAGTTCGCTTCGGCTTTGCGCGACACCATCAACGAACTCCAACACGACGCGGCCAGTTCCAGTGTGCAGTTGCCGCCGCGCTACGATTTTTCCTTCAGCGCGATTAAATCTAAAATCACGTTCGCGCCCGATAGCCTGACGCCGCTCGCGCAGCAGCTCGGCGAAGTGAAAGCGATTTGCGATGTGATTTTCCGCGCGCGCGTCAACTCGCTCGACAGCATCCGCCGCGTAAAAGTTTCGCTTGATGACAAAGAGGCACCGGATTATCTCGAAGTTCTGCCGGTGACGAATGACCTCGCGGTGATTGAACCTTACGAAATTATTTTCCGTTCGTTCAGCGGCGAACTCGCGGGAGTGCTGGATGGTTTCGCCAAATCGCCGAATGGTTTCCGTATTAAGACGACGTTGGTTGACCCGTCCTCCGCCATGACGACTGCGCCGGGCGCGGACGCGGCGGCGTATGTCGCGCCGACGGCTCCGGCTCCCGTAGCGCGCGTCGGCGGCGAAGACGAAGGCGCGGCGCGGCCAGCGGCGGTGGCGGCCTATGTGCCGACCGCCAGCACGGCGCGCGGCGGTTTGCCGACCGTTATCAACGAGCATCCCATCAAAGTCACGCTCATGCTGGAACTGGTGAAGCTGAAAACGCCCGCGAAATAGAACTGCATGAATTTCATCAAGCGTCATTACGAAAAGATTTTGCTCGGCGTCGTGCTGCTCGGCCTCGCGGTGGCGGTGGCGATGTTGCCGGTGAAGATTGCGGCGGAGAAACAAGATTTGGCGGATCAGCGTGATAAAATTGTCAAACTGGACGGCAAACCGTTGACCAATCTTGACGAGGCGACTTATTCCGGCGTGTTGCATCGCGTGGAAAAAAGCACCAAGCCCGACTTCACCAAACCGCACAATTTGTTCAACCCCGTGCCGTGGCAGCGCAAGCCGGACGGACAGTTGCAGGTGGTGCGCACGGGTTCGGAAATCGGCGCGGAAGCGTTGCAAGTCACCAACCTTCATTCTATTTACACGACCATTGCGTTTGAGTCCGTCGGGGCGTCCGGCTCTAACTATCTCGTCAGCATCACTCGCGACGCCGAAGTCACCGCGGCCAAACGCCGGAAAAAATCCGTGTTCGTCGAAGTCGGCGTGAAGAACGAATTTTCCACACTCGTCTCGGCGAAAGCCAAGCCCGATGCGCCGGACAAACCCGACTTGGTGCTGCTCCTCAACGATAGTGGCGAAACGGTTTCGATTTCCGCCGACAAACCGTTCCGGCGCGTGGATGGTCACAGCGCGGATTTGAAATACGATCCCGAAAAGAAAAATTGGAACTTGAAGCGCGTCGGCGACAAAATTTCGTTTGCTGGCGACGAATTCACCGTGGCCGCGATAAATCAAGTTGCAACGAATCAATTCGAGGTGATAGTGTCAGCCCGTTCGACTGGTAAAAAATATATTCGAACGTTCAGCGGCGAGAGTATGCCGTGAGAGATTTAAGCCAGCAGAAAAATTTACCCTAAAGACCAAGCCTATATCCCATGACCAGAGCCGCCCAAACCCTAATCGGAACCGCCTTCCTTCTCGTGGCCACCAGCGTCAGCTTCGCGCAAAGCGACGTTGACTCCGCCGCCAACGAAGCGGTGCACCGCCAAGCCCAGACCGTTGAACTCCGCCAGCATCTCGGCGTAGCCGGTCAAGCCGAGGCGAAAAAAGATTTCGTCACCGCCGCCAAAAATTTTCAAGCGGCGCACGAACAATCCGAAGGCGTCGGCTCGGGCGTGGACAAGGAACTTAAAGCGTCTGCCGAAGGCATCGTGCGCATGAATTCCCAACTCGCGCAGCAGGCGATGGGACGCCGCGACTACAAAGAGGCTGGCACACTCATCACTTCCGCGTTGCGCGTGGATCCCAAGAATGTCGGGTTGCTCGCGCTCAAGCGCAGTAACGACATTTCGATTGCCGCGCAGGCCGGTCGCGTTCCGAGTCAGGAGGCGTTGAATCAGATTCCTGCGGCTGTGAGCAACCAAGTTCATGTCGGCACGTTGATTCAAGACGGACGTCTGTTACTCGACATGGGAAAACTTGACGCCGCCCAAGCCAAACTCGACGCCGCCCAGGAGCTTGACCCACAAAACAAGGTGGCCGCCTATTATCGGTCGCTGGTGATTGAAGCCCGCTTCCGCGAGAAAAGTATCAGCCGCGAAGTGACCGAGAAGAATCAACTACTCGCCATCGAAGACGCTTGGCAGCCTTCGGTCAAACGCGATGCTCTCCCCACGCCCAACCCGATGGCGAACACCAATCTCATCCACACCAGCGTGGGTCGTTCAGCCATCGTTTCCAAACTCGACCGCATCATGCTGAACGACGTAAAGTATGACGGCGTTGAACTTTCTGTGGTCATGGAAAACCTGACCAAAGAATCCATCAAACGCGATCCGGATAAGGCCGGAGTAAACTTTGTCATTCTCAACGAATCCGCCGGAGCTGCGGCCGCCGCGCCGGGTGCCGTGGATCCTACAACGGGGCTTCCCGCTACCTCGGCTCCGACCGAGTCTATTGACCTCGGAACCGTGCGCGTAAAAATCAACCCGCCGTTGAACAATATCCGTTTGGCCGATGTGCTGGACGCGATTGTGATGACTTCAGAAAAGCCCATTAAATATTCCATCATAGATTACGCCGTGGTGTTCTCGCTCAAAGCGCCCGAAGCCACGCCGCTGCACACACGCACTTTTAAAGTTGAT
>JBJOPC010000315.1:0-4355 GCA_046050965.1 Verrucomicrobiota bacterium
TGCTCGTTGGTGAACTGAAAATTCTCGCAGGCGAAAAGTCCGTGTCGGTCATCGAGGTGAAGGACGACAAGCTGATGATTACACGCCGCGGCGACCTCATCACGCTCGGCGGGAAATTTCCGCGCCTGACTAAGAAGGACGCGAAGGGGCGGCTGAAAGAGATTAAGCGGCTGTTACTCGTGCTGTGAGCGTGACCGTTTGGTTATTGTTTCACCGCGCGGTAGAAGCGGTTTTTGTTGGTGGCTTGGTTGTTGGTGAAGCTGAAGGTGTAGTCGCCGTTGGTGGGCGAGTTGGTGATGAAGCCTGACCAGTTGGAGACGGAGAGGTTGGTGCTGAACTGGATGGCGTAGTTGATGCCGGGCGTGCCGGAGAGGAGCAGGGGGAATTGCGCGCTGGCCAGTTGGTTGGTCGCCGTCAAGCGCGGCGCGGCGGTGGTTGAGGGGATGAAGGTGCCGTAGATGAGCCCGCTGGGAATACCGGTGATGCCCTGATTCGGATCAATCGTCACCGTCCCCAACGTGCCGGCCACGGCGAAGCGAGTTCCATCGAATAGCATGCCGTTCAGACCCACGAGCAGCGGAGCGTTCGTGCCTTGTGCGCCGAAAAGGGTGAACTGCGGACCGACGGTAGCTGCGTTGCGATCGAAAAACTGGAAGCGGATGTTGTAATTAGTGGAGGAGGTGAAAGAATCTTGCCCCCACGCCACCAGATAATTTGTGCCGTCGAAAGCGAGGGCGGGCAGCACTTCGCTGCCGGAGTTTGTGACCATGGCGACTTCATTGCCGGGGAACGTGCCGGTCTGCGAAACGACGCGGCCGAAAACATCCCAATTCGAGACCGTCCCAGTCCCACTGCCTATATCCCTGTTCCAAGCGACGAGATAATTTGTCCCATCGAATCCGATGGCCAGTGGATTCTGGTCGGTGGAAGCCGTCTGGCTGATTTGAAACGGGCTTCCGGCCACGCCGCTTCGGGATACGAACTCTCCATAGGTTTTATTGTTTGTGCCGGTGTTGTTGTTGTTGCTCTGCCAGACGACCAGATAATTTGTTTTCTGAAACATCACCTCGGCATCAGCGCCGTTCTGCTGCTGGCTACTGATTAAAAACTCTGATCCCGACAATGTCCCCGCCGCAGTCACAATCTGGCCGTAAAAATATTTGGTGTTCTTGTCCTGCCACACCGCCAAGAAATTTGTACCATCGCAAACTAGCGCTTTTACCGTTTGTACACCGTACGCGCCTTGTGCGGCAAGTAGGTTAAAGGGCGAACCAATCTTGACGCCTGCCCGCGAAACAAATTGTCCGAACATATCCACACCCGGGCTGATCGAACTGTCAGACCAAATGGTCAGGCTGTTGGACTGGCCAAAGGCGGAGGCTAGGGCGGGTGGGAAACCCGGACTGCCACCGATGATGACCTGCGAGCCGACCAAAGTGCCGTTGGAGGAAAATGTCTGCGAGCAGACGTTTGTTCCGGATAAAAATCCAGCGATGTAATTCGTGCCGTCGAATGACAACCCTCCGCCGAACTGGACGACACTGGGGTCGGTGGCGATGGGGAAGATGCGGTTGTAATTCGTGGTCTGGATGGGGAAGTGCGTCCATTTCCAAAACAGCGTGCGTCCGGTCGCCCCGGCGACGGAGGTGGAATCAGAATTGATGAATTTGTAAAACTGCAGGTTGGCAGTGAAGGGCGCATTGGCCAACAGGGTGTTCTTGGGGATGGTGACGGAGTTGGAAAGCCCGTTCAACGCGCCGGGCGGTCCGGGGTAACCGGTGGTGAAAACCGTATTGCCGTTGGTGGTGCTGATGTCGAGCTTAATGAAGTCGCTGGCCGTGCCACCGGAAAATGTATCCCATGTCAGCGTGAAGTCTTTTGCCGGGTTGATTTTTTGGGCGGCGTCGAAATTACTGACATGCGCCGCGCTGGGATAAACGCTCGTCGGCAAAGTGTTGGTCACAATCTTGACGCCGTCGTTTACCGTGGTGATGGTCAGCACGTATTTGCCGGTCGGGTAAGCGGCGTCCAGTGCGGCCTCGCTGGCAAACTGCCCGTTGGTGACCATGCCGTAACCATAGTTGTCGTTGGGTAGATATGGGTAGCACTGCACGGTCAGACCCGTTGGCAGCTTCAAGGTAAGGTTCGTGACGACGAACTGCGCGCTGGAATTTGCCGCCGCTTCAAATTCGTAAGGCTGGGCTGGATTTCTGAAAACCGGGCTGCCGGAGTTCGTCTGATTGAAGTGCTGGTGTTTATTGACCACCCAATCGCTGAGGTCGCCCGCGTGGAGAGAAGTGACGGACAGGAAGGCGAACGCGACGTAAGCGGCCAGTCGGCGCAGGCTGGACGGCTGATGGAGGATTGAGATCATAGGGGATTTCCTTTGCAGAGTTTGATGAACCGACATTGTTTTAATCATATGCCCATATGTAGTCAACGGCCCTGATTTGGTCGGCGAGCGTCCAAAAAATCATCCACATCGCTGCGTCACCAAGCAATGCGAGATATGGGAGAGAAAAGGCTCAAAATATTTTAAAAAGTTTTGTGAGCCTTTTTCCTGTCTCGTTACGCTTTATCTGGTATGAAACCTTCAACACCAATGAGCGACCTCGATAACCGCGAAGAAACCTTATTCAATGCCGCGCTCCAACTGGCCACGCCCGAGGAACGCGCCGCGTATCTCCAGAACGCCTGCCCGGATGATGAACCGCTCCGGCAACGCGTCGGCGCGCTGCTACAAGCACACGAGCAGGCCGATGCGATGCTGGACAAACCGGCGGCGGGTTTGTCGGCCAAGACGGTGGTGATGCCACCCACTGAAAAGCTTGGCGACAAGATTGGCCGCTACAAATTGCTCCAGCAAATCGGTGAAGGCGGCTGCGGCGTTGTTTACATGGCTGACCAAGAAGAGCCGGTGCGTCGCCGCGTCGCGCTCAAGGTCATCAAGCTGGGCATGGACACCAAGTCGGTCATCGCCCGCTTCGAGGCGGAGCGGCAGGCGTTGGCGCTGATGGATCATCCGAACATCGCCAAAGTTCTCGATGCCGGCGCGACGGAAGCTGGACGGCCTTACTTTGTGATGGAATTGGTGCATGGCATCCGCATCACCGATTACTGCGATCAAAATAATCTGCCCACGCGCGAGCGGTTGAATCTTTACAATCAGGTCTGCCACGCTATTCAACACGCGCACCAGAAGGGCATCATCCATCGCGACATCAAGCCCTCGAACATTCTCGTGACGCTGCACGATGGCGTGCCAGTGCCGAAGGTGATTGATTTCGGCATCGCCAAAGCCACCGAGCAGCGGCTGACGGAGAAGACGCTGTTTACGGCGTTCGAGCAATTCATGGGCACGCCAGCTTACATGAGTCCCGAGCAGGCCGAGATGAGCGGGTTGGGCATAGACGCGCGCAGCGACATTTACGCGCTCGGCGTGTTGCTCTACGAATTGCTCACCGGCAAAACCCCCTTTGATGCGAAGGAACTTCTTCAGGCGGGCTTGGACGAAATGCGCCGCACCATCCGCGAACGCGAACCGGCGCGTCCCTCGACCTGCCTGAGCACGATGCTGGACGTTGATCTCTCGACCGTGGCTAGACACCGGCAGGCCGAACCATCCAAGCTCACACATCTTTTGCGCGGCGATTTGGATTGGATCGTGATGAAGACGCTGGAGAAAGATCGCACGCGCCGTTACGAAACGGCCAATAGTCTGGCGGCGGACATTCAGCGCCATTTGCAAAACGAACCCGTCGTCGCCCGCCCGCCAAGCAATCTTTATCGTTTCCAGAAATTGGTGCGCCGGAACAAACTCGCCTTCGCTGCGGCAAGTGCGGTGGTGGTCGCGCTCATTCTTGGCTTCGGAGTTTCGGCGTGGATGCATCGGTCTAGTCCCGCTGGAATTGAAGACGTCCGGCGACAGGAACTTGACACAGCAATCAAGCGGCTGGGAACTGACAATCCCAATCTGTTCAAGTATTTCATCAACTTGGTCAACGTCCTTATGACCAATGGCAAACAGACCGAAGCGCGCACATTGACGGAAGAAGGAGTTGGCTGGATTCAACAGCATCCTGAATGGCCCGCATCTGTCCGTAAAGAGCATCTCGACACGCTCGATGGAATATTGAAAAGCCAAATGGACTTTTCAGCATCTGCCTTGGCGGAAGCCGAATCTGTGCAAATCGTCCGAGCTAGGCGACCCGCCGATGATAAGGCATTAAGCGGAGCGCTGGCTGAATACGCTTGGACACTCCTTGCCAGCGGACAATACACCAATGCCGAAGTACCCGCCCGCGAGGCGCTGCCCATTTTCGAAAAGAACCAAGACTATGTTGGGAAGTTTTGGG
>JBJOPC010000316.1:0-8986 GCA_046050965.1 Verrucomicrobiota bacterium
ATGGCGGCGGAAACTTTCGCGTAATAAATTCGGTCGGGCAGCAGGTTGGCGTCGAGCATTGCCACGTCTTCCATGGAAGAACTGAACTGGTGGACGCCGGGTTCGCATTCGTAGGTGAAGAATGAATTGCCGGGCAACACGCCGATGAGCGAGCTGCCGTCATGCACGTTGAACGTGATGCCGCCGCCGAAATTTCCGAAGCGCGCGAAGACTACTTTGGCCTTGCCGGGCGTGGGCAGGGAGACTTGGGTGGCGTCGCGCTTGCCATTCATGCCGGTGGTGTTGCAGCCGGTGAACAAGGCAATGGACAGGAGCAAGACGGGCAAAGAAATCACTTTCGCAAAGTTCATGGTTAAATATTTAGTTGAAGTTTCATTGCTCAAATTAAGCGACGGGTTATTTATTCGCCTGCGTGTAATTGGCGATTTGCGCCACGATGGCGTCGCGGATTTGGTTGTCGGTGCTGCCCCACGATGCACCGCCGGACCATGCGTTGTTGCCCTTCCAGAAATCGGGGTTGGCGATGACTTCGCCGCTTGCGCTGTCGCGGAAATCCACGTGCATGACCAAGTCTGAACCGCCCGCCATCACGCCTACCCAGACACGCGCGCCGATAGAGACGATGCGAATTTTCTCGATGCGCGGGCTGATTTGCAACGTGCGGCTGCCGCCCTTGGAAAATTCTCCGCCAACGGGAATCACTTTGAGGTTGGGGAACGTCAGCCGCAGTTTTGCCTGCAACATTTCGTCAATTTTCTCGGCGGATTTTTCGTTGCCCTTGCTGCTTTGCGAGGCAGCCAGTTCGGTGGTCTTCACTTCCACGGTGGCGAATTCTCCGAACTTCACCTTGGTCGGCTCGGCAGCGTAGGCGCGGTCTTTGAGGGCTTTCTCGGCAATCTTGGCTTCTTTGGCGGCGCGCTTGGCTTCCGCCTTGGCGGCTTTCTCCGCATCGTCGGCGCGCGCGGTGAAACTGCTGGCGACGGTGACAATGGCGATGAGCGCGGCGAGTTGGGTGAAGCGGTTGAGCGAATGGATTTTTTTCATAGTGGTTGAGTGAGTTCGCGCAGGGTTCTAGCTGCAAACGCGGCGGCGTTCAACCGCAAAGTTCGTGCGCTGCAAAAATTGTCTTTGTTCGCGCGCGGCTTTGTTGTTTAACAAGCGGCGCATGAACCATTGGCTCGCCAAATCCGAACCCGCCGCCTACGCGTGGGCGCAACTCGTCCGCGACAAAAAAACCGCGTGGACGGGCGTTCGCAATTTCCAAGCGCGCAATAATCTCCGCGCGATGAAGCTGGGTGACCTCGTGCTGTTTTATCACAGCGTCACGGAGAAACAGGTCGTGGGCATCGCCCGCGTCGTGTGCGCGGCGTATGCGGACGCCACGGCGACCGATGGCGACTGGTCGTGCGTAGACCTCGCACCGCACCAGTCGTTGCCACAGCCCGTCTCGCTGGCGACGATTAAGGCAGACAAAATTCTAGGTGCGCTGCCGCTGGTGAAACAATCGCGGCTCTCGGTCACGCCAGTGACGGCGGCGCAGTTCGCGCGGGTGCTGGAGTTGGGTGGCGTGAAATGACTCTTTGCACGGATGCAAATTCCGTGCGAAAAATATCGCCTAACCAACCTGCGTTTTTATGAAAACCTTTCTTGCCATCATCGCCGGACTTTCGCTGGCGTTGGCGGCGTCCGCCCAGACGGTGATTTTCGGGAACAATTCGAGTTACCTCGTCCAGGTCTCACGTTGGAATCCGCCCCCTACCAGCGGCGTGATGACGACCAATTTTCAAGCGATCCGATTCGGGCTGTATGTTGGTTTTGACGGCGCGTTTTCCAACCAACTCACGTTGGCTGGAACGACTTACAATTCGTCGGTGTTGGCCGGGTTTTTTTAACGGAGGCAATCCATTCACGTTGGACTCGAACCAGTTTCCATATGCGACCGCAGGCAGCACGGTGGCGTTTCAAATCCGGGCGTGGTCGGCGAGCGGCGGTTCAACTTACGAGCAGGCTTATCAAGGTGTGTTGAATGGCACAAACCCCAACACTATTCTGGGCACTTCCCAAATGGGCTACGTCACGCTGGGCGGTGGCATTGCGTTACCTGCCGCATTGTTTGGTACGAATCCCGGCCAGATTTCAGCGTTCACGCTCTTGGATTATTCGCCGTCGCCTTCGCCGGAGCCGACGACGTGGTGGCTGGCCTTGAGTGGAGGAGTTTTGTTGCTCGGTTGGCGGTGGTTGAGGGTGCAACCACCGCAAAAAGGTTGAGATAAAGCTTGCTTGAAAGTGCTCCGTGATTATTTTCTCCGCTCGTTTAACGAAAGAAATATTTTATGGCACGTTGTGAAATCACAGGCAAAGGTCCGATGAAGGGCAGCATCATTTGGCGCTCGGGTAAATCCAAGAAAAGCGGTGGTATCGGCACGCACATCACCGCCATCACCAAACGCAAATTCCTCCCGAATTTGCAAAACGTGAAGGTGCAACTCCCCAGTGGCGAAGTCCGCGAAATGCGCGTCTCGGCCAAGGCCATCAAGCAAGGCTTGATCGTCAAGGCGGTCAAACGCACTTGGAAAAAAGAAACGGCCAAGGCTTAACCGCCCGCCCCGCAAAATTTGAAAAGACGACGCGTGAGCGTCGTCTTTTTTTATTTTCACCAGCGCGTGAGTTCGCGGCGCAAGCGCTCCACTGGCAAACCGACGACGTTGCTGAACGAGCCGGAGATTTCTTCGATGATGAGTTCGCCGCCGTCTTGGATGGCGTAGGCGCCGGCTTTGTCCAGCGGGTTCATCTGCGCGAGGTAGTGGCGGATATGCGCGGCAGTCAGCGGGCGAAACTGCACGTCGGTGGTTTCAGAAAAAAGCTTTTCACGCCGCGCGCTCAACTGAAGCAGGCAGACGCCGGTGACGACTTGGTGCGTGTGACCGGCGAGTTCCGTGAGCATCCGCTGCGCGTGGGCGCGGCTGGCGGGCTTGCCGTAAAGTTTCGTGCCGCGATAGACGAGGGTGTCTGCGCCGATGACCAGCGCATCGGGAAATTTTTCCGCGACGACGCGGGCTTTGCGGTAGGCATTGACCTGCGCGACTTCGCGGGCGGTGAATTGTTCGTCGTGCAATTCGCTCGCGGAGTTGGTCACGACGCGGAACGGGCGATTGAGCAGGCGCAGCAGTTCCGCACGGCGCGGTGACGCAGAGGCGAGGATGAGTGGGGGAAATTTCACGCGCCGGGAGTTGGCACTGTGAGTTGTTTGCCGTTGTCGGCGGCAGAAATTGTCAGCAAGAACGGCACGGCAATTTTCGCCCATGCGTCGGGCGCGGGATAACTTGCGGCGGAACCGCCGAAACAATTCCGCAACATTTCCGTGTTGATGATGCCGGGGTTGACCGCGACTGCCGCCATGCCGCGCGGCAATTCCTGCGCGAGCGATTGCGTTAAACCTTCGACGCCCCACTTGCTCGCGCAATACGGCGCGACTTCCGCCTCCGCTGTGCGCCCCCAACCGGAACTGAAGTTGACGATGACGCCGCTTTTGCGCCGCACCATTTCCGCGCCGAAATGCCGGATGACGTTGGCCGTGCCTTTGAGATTTACGTCCACGACTTCGTTGAACTCGCGCGCTTCGATTTCCCAGAGCGACGCGTTGCGGTTGATGACGCCAGCGTTGTTCAACACCAAGTCGGGAACGCCGTGCGAAGTGAAGAGGACGCTCGCCCAAGATTTCACGGCGGAATCGCTGGCGATGTTGACGGGATAAAAATCATGCGGCGCGGGGAACTGCGCGCGGAGTTTTTTGATTTCCGCTTCGCTGCGTCCGCAACCCACGATGGTGTGACCGCTGCGAATGAATTCCTCCGTCAGTGCGCGACCGAGTCCGCGCGTGACGCCCGTGATTAAAATTAATTTCCCCTTGGCCATGAGCGCGGAGAGGTTGGTGCTTGGTGCTTGGTGCGTCAAGTGCCGGAGTGAGCGTTCGGCGAAGGCTCGACGCACCACGCACCATTCCGTTACTTCGCCTTTTCCACTGCCGCGCGCACGAGGGTTTTGAATTCTTCCAAGCCTTGGTCGAACGCCGCCGAGATGGGCAGCACGGAAACTTTTTTCACCTTGGTCTTGAATTGCTTCAGGATTTTTTCGGCGTGCGGTTCGTCCATTTTGTTCGCCACGACGTAGCGCGGACGATCCATCAACGCGGGATCGTAGAGTTCGAGTTCCTTGAGCAGCTTTTTGTAATCGTCCCACGGGTTGCGTCCGTCCGTGCCGGCCATGTCGAGCAGGATGATGATGATTTTGCAGCGCGCGATGTGGCGCAGGAAGGCGTGACCGAGGCCGACGTTTTCATGCGCACCTTCGATGAGTCCCGGCACGTCGCAGACGGTGAGGCGATGCCAATCGGGATATTCGAGAATGCCAATCTGCGGCGTGAGCGTGGTGAAGGGATAGGGTGCAATCTTCGGGCGCGCGCGGGAAATGGCGGCGAGCAAAGTGGATTTGCCCGCGTTGGGATAACCGACGAGGCCGATCTCGGCCATGATGCGGAGTTCGAGCAGGTAATTTCCTTCTCCGCCGAATTCTCCGGGCTGGGCGAAGCGTGGTGTTTGACGGCGCGAGGTGGCGAAGTTGCGGTTTCCAAGTCCGCCGCGCCCGCCTTGGCAGAGGATGAATTGCTGGCCGTCGGTGGTGAGGTCGGCGATGAGTTCGCCTTTGCCTTCGCTATGGGATTTTTCGGAATCGTCGTCGGGTTCGTCGGCGAGATTGTATTCTTTGGCTTGCATACCGCCTGCGGCAGCACGGATGACGGGGCGCGCACCGGTGGAAACTTGGAATTTCGGCGATTCGTCTGCTTCGCTTGCTTCGTCGGAAAAATCTTCGTCCTCGTCTTCGTTCACGGGTGGCGCGGGTTGGTCGGGCGTTTTCCAAACGAGCGTGCCGCAGGGAACTTTCACGATGAGGTCTTTGCCGGCGGGGCCGTCCATACCTTTGCCGTAACCGGGATCGCCGCCCTTGGCGATGAGGCGCGGGATATAATATTGACCGATGAGATTGTTGAGGTCGTGGTCAGCTTGGAGGATGACGCTGCCGCCGCGACCGCCGTTGCCGCCGCTGGGACCGCCCTTGGGAACGTAAGCTTCGCGATGGAACGCGACGCAACCTTTGCCGCCGTGACCGGCCTGCGCGTAGACTTTGATTTCGTCAATGAACATGAGATGGGTGGTCAACGCTGGGTTGACACGCGGACGTTAGCGGAAATACCGGACAAGCTAAAGCTTGAACTCCAACAATCATCGGCGGCTATGTGGCGGTCTTGCCCAACGGATTGCGCGCGAACGCAAATTCCGCCACCACGCGTCCGCCCACGAGATGCTCCTGGATGATACGTTCCAGCACGTCCGGCGTGCAGCCGCGATACCAGACGCCTTCGGGATACACGATAGCGATTGGCCCGGCCACGCACACGCGGAAGCAATCCGCTTTGGTGCGCGCCACGAGCGGTTCCGGTTCGGTGAGCGCGAGTTCTTTGAGCCGCGTCTTGAGAAATTCCCACGACTGCGCGGAGACTTCGCTCGGCGCGCATTTGGCTTTCGTCGGCACGCAGAGAAAAATGTGCCGTTGAATTTTTGCCAAACCCAGTTTGTCCGCCATCGCAGAAAGTTCGTCGCTCATAAATATATTTGGCCATCAGGCTTCCGACCAGTTGGTCGAGTTTTATCCGCAGATTTCACAGATTCACGCAGATTGTTTTTCATCTGCGAAAATCTGTGAAATCTGCGGATGAAAATTTTGAAACACATCGCCTCAAATCGTTTTGAAAAGCTCCTCGATGGTCGGACCGAAATTCGGCAGCAACGTTTCCGTCAACTGCGCGCGTCCGGCGAGAATGCCGTGCAATTTCAAGCCGTGCGGACTGCCGTGGTAAGTCTCTACGTTGTCGTAGCGCGGATCCACCATCCACAGACGCGGCAGCGCGAACGTCTCGTAGATTTCTTTTTTCGTGACCGTGTCCCAGCGATGGTCGTCGCGTCCGATGATTTCAGCGGCGAGCCAGAGTTTGCCCGTGACGGCGGTGACGAGCGCGAGGTCGGGGCAAAGAAAATTTTTCCAATCGAGCTGCACCCGAGTGCGCGGTGGGAGCAAACGCGCGCCAGAAAAATTTCCCAAACCTGCCGCGACCAATCCGTGCAACCGCGCGCACAGCACCTCGTGCCGCGCGTCCGGCGGCGAGCGCAACACTGCGCCACCGTTGAGGATTTCTTCGTAAGCCGTGGTCACGCAGGAAAAATTAACGGGGACATTTGAATAAGGAAGCCAGGAACACAGGAAAAAGAAAAACCAGGAAGCAGTTTCCTGCGCTCCTGGTTTTCTGGATTCCTTATCAAAACTTCTTCCTCACCCGCACAGTCCGGCGAGAAACCGCTCCGCTTCAATCGCCGCCGCGCAGCCCATGCCCGCCGCCGTGATGGCTTGCCGATAGACGTGATCCGAGCAATCGCCCGCCACGAACACGCCCGGCACATTCGTCGCCGCGCCGCTCGTGCGCGCGATGTAGCCCGCGTCGTCCATGTCCACGACGCCTTTGAAAAGCTGCGTGTTCGGCACATGACCGATGGCCACGAACACGCCCGCGCAATCCACTACGGATTCGGCGTTCGTATTCACGTCTTTGATGCGCACACCCGTGACTTTGTCCTGCGCCATATCCAGCACTTCGGTGACAACGGCGTTCCAGATGGGTTTAATTTTCGGGTTCGCCAACGTGCGATCGGCCATCGTCTTGGACGCGCGCAAAGAATCGCGGCGGTGAATCAGATAAACCACCGAGCCAAAGCGGGTGAGATAATTCGCTTCCTCGCAAGCCGAGTCGCCGCCGCCCACGACGACGAGCGGTTGGTTGCGAAACATCGGCAACGCGCCGTCGCACGTCGCGCAATACGTCACGCCCTTGTTCTCCAACTTGTGTTCGCTGTCGAGGCCGAGATGCCGATGGCTCGCGCCGGACGCGATGATGAGCGTTTCCGTTTTCACCTGCTCGCCGTCCACCGTGAGCGTGAATGGGCGTTGGCTCAAATCAATCGCTTCCAGCGTGGCGAATTGAACGCGCGCGCCGAACTTCTCCGCCTGCTTCTGCATCCGCGAGACGAGTTCGTAACCGTCCACGCCGTCGGGGAAGCCGGGGAAATTTTCCACGATGGTCGTGGTGGTGAGCAAGCCGCCGGGCTGACGCCCGGTGAGCACAAGCGGCGTGAGATTGGCGCGCGCCGTGTAAAGCGCGGCGGTAAGCCCCGCGCAACCCGTTCCGACGATGACAACTTTTTCCATAGACGGAAAATTTATCAGCAACGCGCCGCGCTTGGCAATTCTCGCGGAAAAACTTTTTGGGTTAGCTTTGGAGTGCGGCGACACGTTGTCGCACTCCAAATTCACTCGATTGCTGCCAACGCGCGCCTTGACTCACTGGCCTTCGTTCCTAAACTCCGCGCTTCAATTTTAATTTGAACTAAAAACTATGAGCAAAATCGTTGACATCCAAGCGCGCGAAATCCTCGACTCGCGCGGCAACCCCACCGTTGAAGCTGACGTGAAACTGTGCTGCGGCACGATCGGTCGCGCCGCCGTTCCCTCCGGCGCGAGCACCGGCGAACACGAAGCCATCGAACTCCGCGACGGCGTCAAGACCCGCTTCCTCGGCAAGGGCGTGCAGAAGGCCGTCGCCAACGTGAACGGCCCGATCAAGAAGGCGCTCGTCGGCCATTGCGTCGGCGACCAGGTGGGCGTTGACCAAATCATGCTCAAGCTCGACGGCACGGAAACCAAGTCCAAGCTCGGCGCGAACGCCATCCTCGCCGTCTCGCTCGCGAACGCCCGCGCCGCCGCCGAATCCAAAGGCCTCCCGCTCTACCGCTACATCGGCGGCACGAACGCCAAAGTTCTCCCCGTCCCGATGGCGAACGTCATCAACGGCGGCGCTCACTCCGACGCCCCGATTGATTTCCAGGAATTCATGATCATGCCGCACGGCCTGCCGACGTTCAGCGAAGGTTTGCGCGCCATCACGGAAATTTTCCACGCGCTCAAGAGCGTGCTCAAGAAGCGCGGCCTCTCCACCGCCGTCGGCGACGAAGGCGGTTTCGCGCCCAAGCTGAACAGCGTCGAGGACGCGATGGATTCCATGAGCAAAGCCGTGGCCGATGCCGGCTACAAGCTCGGCAAGGAAATCTATTTCGCGCTCGATGTCGCCGCGTCCGAATTCTACAACCACGACGGCACTTACACGTTCAAGAAATCCACCGGCAAGACGATCACCGGCGCGCAGCTCGTGGAATTTTACGCGAAGCTCTGCAAAAATTATCCCATCGTCAGCATCGAAGACGGCTGCGCCGAGGGCGATTGGAAGCATTGGAAAATGTTGACCGACAAAATCGGCGACACCGTGCAGCTCGTCGGCGACGATCTGTTTGTGACCAACGTGAAGTTCCTCAAGAAGGGCATTGATACCGGCACGGCGAACTCGATTCTCGTGAAGGTGAACCAGATCGGCTCGCTCACCGAGACGCTCGACGCCGTGCAACTCGCGCAGTTCAACGGCTACACCGCCGTGCTCTCGCACCGCTCCGGCGAGACGGAAGATTCCACCATCGCCGACATCGCCGTGGCGACGAACTGCGGTCAGATCAAGACCGGCTCGCTCAGCCGCTCCGATCGTCTGGCGAAATACAATCAACTCCTGCGCATCGAACAGCAGCTTGGCAAGAACGCGGTGTATGCCGGTTTGACCGCGCTCAAGAAGAGCAGCGGGCGCAAACTGACGGGTGAGGAGTTGGTTGGTTTCTATGCGGAGCTTTGCGGCAAGTATCCCATCGTCAGCATCGAAGACGGCTGCGCCGAGGGCGATTGGAAGCACTGGAAGCAACTCACCGACAAGATCGGCGACAAGGTCCAGCTCGTTGGCGACGATCTCTTCGTCACCAACGTGAAGTTCCTTCAGAAGGGC
>JBJOPC010000317.1:0-8008 GCA_046050965.1 Verrucomicrobiota bacterium
GGTTCGTCCATTTAGGAAAAATCGCTGACATTTAATGCGTAAAATTCTGAAAACGTGCGGTCGCCACCGGGCGACGGAAAACCAAAAACTCGCTTCACGAAACCAATCGCGTGAACGCGAGCACCAATTGTTACCAGCCGCAAAAATCAGGCGCAAGAAAAGTTTGTGAAATAGTTCACCATTTAGCGAACTTGAAGGCGCGGATTAGTTTCCATTGCCGCCGGACGGCGAGATGTATGCTGCCCTACCCTCTCTTCCGAAGCTCCTTCGACTCCTTGGAAAATGGCTTCGACGCCTTCCGAAGCTCCTTCGCTTCCTTCCGAAGCGCCATTTCTTCCTTCCGAAACGACGCCGACGGCTGGCGAAGGGGCGGTGCGGGCGTGAAAAAGGGCGGGCAACGAAGGTTGCCCGCCCGTGAAAGGTGTCGGCGCGTGATTTACGCAGCCTTGTCCAGTTGCACTTGATCGAATTTGGGTGCGAGCTATGGGCGTTGGTTAGGCTTCGATGCGTTTGAGGTTTTCATCGAGGGGCGTCATCTTGGGCATCAAGAGATGCGCGACGCCGAGCAGGATTAAATAGCACGATCCGGCGATGAGGAACGCGAAGAAGTAGCCCGACGGCCCGCTGGCGGTGAGCACTTTCCCAAGCTTGTAGTCGGCCAGCATCCCGGCGAGCGCGCCCATCATGCCGCCGACGCCGGTGACGGACGCCGTCGCTTTCTTCGGGAACACGTCGGAAACGAGCGTGAACAAGTTCGCGGACCAAGCTTGATGTCCCGCCGCCGCGAGCGCAATCAAGAGCACGGCAATCCAATACATATTGTCCGAGCGGGCGCTGCCGACGAGCGCGGTGTCCATGCGGTTGGTTTCAATGCGGCCAATCGCCTCGGTCACGGCGGCGGTGAACTCCGCTTCGCTGGCGAACTTTTTATCTTTCAACGCGCCGAGGGCTTTGGCGATGTCGGCGGGGAGTTGGGCTTTGAATTTGGCGAGCAAGGCGTCGTCCACCGCGAACGTTTCGGCGGCAGCGGCGGTAATCGCGGGCAAGTGCGGCGCGGCTTTGGTCACGCCGAGCGTCGCGGCGACGGCTTTGGAAAACTCTTTCGCGGAACCAAAGCTCTGGCCTGCCAACGCGTGCAGTTCCGCCTGCGTCGCGGCGGGGACTAGCTCGTCCACGCGCACGCGCTTGGCTTTGCCGTCCACGGTTTGCACTTGTTCGACGGTGAATTTCGCCGTCTGCACCCGCTCGAAGAATTTCGCGTCGGTGTTGAACTTCGTGCCAATCTGCGTGACGAACATGACGGGCAAGATGCTCACGGCGCAAAGGAACAGGGTGAATTTGCGCGCGCGGTTCACCGCCCAACCGCGCTTGATGAACGCGGAAGAAAGCCAGCCGCCCGCGATGCTCCCCACATCGGCGATGACGTAAATGATGACGAGCGGCAAGGCGAGCCGCTTGATGTCCAAACCAAACCGGTCGAACAGGAACTTCCCGCCCCAGAACAAGTAAAACCACCAGACGGCGTCCGTCATTTTCGCCAGCGCAAACGCCCACGTCTCGCGGACACAAATCACCCGGCTCCATGGAACTTTCTCGGTGGAAACTTCGGCGACGGAATCGCTGTTAATGTAAGCCAACTCGGCTTTTGAAACCGACGGATGCAGTTCGGGCTTTTGATAGGTATTCCACCAGAAGACCACCCACAGTGCGCTGAACGCACCCGTCGTCAGAAACGCCCATTGCCAGTGTGTGCCGTCGGGCGCGACGATTTGCGGGATAATGATGGGCGCGAGAATGGCGCCGACGTTGGAACCAGCGTTGAAGATGCCGGTGGCAAAGGCGCGCTCTTTTTTCGGGAACCATTCGCCGGTCGTCTTGATAGCGGCGGGAAAATTCCCGGATTCACCAAGTCCCAGCCCGAAGCGCGCGAGCGAAAAGCCCAGCAAGCTAAAGGCAGGACGCACGGCGGCGTGCAGCATTCCGAACAAACTCCAAACGGCGATCGCCAGCGTGTAGCCAATCTTCGTCCCAAACTTGTCAATGATTGCGCCCATTGAGAGCATCCCGATGGCGTAGGCGAATTTGAACGCAATGTTGATGTTCGCAAAATCCCCGTCAGACCAATTGAACACTTTGTATTGGAGCGTCGGCGCGAGCACACCGAGGACGCTGCGATCCATGTAATTGATGGTCGTCGCAAAAAACAGGAGCGCGCAAATCCGCCAACGGTATTTGCCAACATTCGTTTGGTTGTCTTGCATAATAATATAGGTGGAACTTCCAGTTATTTCAGGCGGATGCGCGCAGACAGTAATTTCTCCGGCGGACGACGGCAATTATTATTCGCGGCAAGTGTCCGCATTCCAAAATGCGGGCGGGACAGTGGGACAGTTTGCTGGTGGGGTGGGAACGATTTCAGTCGCACCGGGGTTTCCCCGCTATTACTGGTAGATTCCACTGGACAGCACCACAATTTCTTGGTTCTCTGACCGCAGTTTCCGGGTTGGCATCCCCTCTGCTAAAACGGAAACGCGGTTCGCAACAGGCAATAAAGTGAACGCGAGTTGTAATAATAATAAACCCGCCTGTTGCATAGTGTTCACGCCGCATACGGAAAAGAAAGAAACAGTATGAAAACCAACACACAACGCAAAGCAGGGTTCACGCTCGTCGAAATCATGATCGTGGTTGCCATCATCGGCCTCTTGGCCGCGATTGCGATCCCGAACTTCGTTCGCGCTCGTAACACCTCCCAGAAAAACAGCTGCCTCAACAACCTCCGCCAAATTGAAGCTGGTAAGCATCAATGGGCGTTGGAAGCGAAAAAGGCTGACACTGACACGCCGACCTCGACCGAAATCGCGGCCTACGTCAAGGGCGGTTTCCCGACCTGCCCCGTCAGCGGCGCGACCTACACCATCAATGAAGTGACGAATGACGCTACCTGCAGCGTCGCGGGTCACGTGATTGTGCCCTAATCTGATTGATTCTACAAAACCCGGAGCGGCAACGCTCCGGGTTTTTTTGTTTTCACGAATGAATCGGCTCGCATCGAAATAATGGCCAGCGCGATTGAGTGTGCGCAACTCAGTCGTTTAGTAAAACCGCGCTCCGTGGAACCAAAGCTATTAGTGCTGTCCCATTCCCAAGCAGGTGTCATGAAATATCTCTCTCCGTTAGACACTCCATTACCACCCCTTGCGGCATCCTCGAAATTCCACACAACCTACATAACAGAAAACTAACTTGGCGCATGGCATCGTCCCTGCTAAACCATAAGTGCGGTTGGCAGTAGGCAATCTGTGAACAGCAAGTGCAATCATAACATAAACCCGCCTACTGTCTTTGTTCACGCCGCACAAAAGAAAGAAAGCAAAGACATATGAAAACTAACCTCAAAAAACAACAGGGCTTCACGCTCGTGGAAATCATGATCGTCGTCGCCATCATCGGCCTCTTGGCTGCCATCGCGATTCCGAACTTCGTTCGTGCGCGTAACTCCGCCCAGAAAAACACCTGCATTAACAACCTCCGCCAGATTGACGGTGCCAAGCAACAATACGCCTTGGAAAACCGCATGACGGACACCTACGTCTGCTTGACGAATGATGTGAAGAATTATCTCAAGAATAATAACTTCCCCGTCTGCCCCAGTGCCGGCACCTACAGCTGCGGCGCGGTCAACACCGACCCGACCTGCAGCCAGAGCACCAATGCCACATCCCCGCACGTGTTGCCCACGTCCTAGTCTGAATTGTTGAGCCAACCGCCCGGAGGCAACTCCGGGCGGTTTTTTACTTACTAACGTATCACCCGGTCAGTTCACTCACGCCAATCCGAGCCGACGAACTAAATTTCCTGGAACGTAAAACTTCGACCCAGTCACTGCTAGAGACACGAAAAAGCCCCACGTTGCCGTGGGGCTTTTTGACTTGGTTGCGGGGCTAGGATTTGAACCTAGGACCTTCAGGTTATGAGCCTGACGAGCTACCGGGCTGCTCCACCCCGCGATCCGGATGGGGCGGCATAATGCCAACGAATCTCCGCAGTGCAAGGGATATTCCGAAATGAAATTTACCATGACACCCGCGCGCCGCGTCGCCAGAATCTGCGCTCGCATGAATTCTATCAAAACTTTTCTGGCTGCGCTCACGCTGTTGGTCGTCACCAATCTTTTTGCCGCCGTCAACGTCGCCGAACTCCGCGTCGAACATCGCAGCAATCCTTTGGGCATAGATTCCGTGCAGCCGCGCTTGAGCTGGCAACTCGCGACGGATGAGCGCGACGTGAAACAAACGGCCTGTCAAATCCTCGTCGCGAGCAGCGCGACGAAACTAGCAGCAGACACGGGCGACCTCTGGGATTCCGGCAAAGTGAAAACGAGCGCCTCGGTGCTCGTGAGCTACGCAGGCAAGCAACTCGCCTCGCACACGGAATGTTTCTGGAAAGTCCGCGTGTGGACGAACGGAAAAAAAGTTTCCGCGTGGAGCGCGCCCGCGAAATGGACGATGGGCATTTTGTCCGACGCCGACTGGCGCGCGCAATGGATTGGCCAAGACGGTGCCGAACAGACGAACGTCTTACGCGATACGAGTTGGATTTGGTTTCCCGAAGGTGAGCCGAATATCTCCGCGCCGAGCGAGACGAATTATTTCCGCCGCGTCATTACCATTCCCGCCGGGCGCACCATCAAACGCGCCATCTGGCAATACACCGGCGACAACGAATGTCGCGGCTGGCTCAATGAATTCGACCTCGGCGCGCGCAACTCCACCAAGACCGTCAAATGGGCCGACATCACCACGCGCCTAGAATCTGGCAAAACTTATTTATTCGGCCACACCGGACGCAACGACGGTGCGAATCCCAGCCCGGCAGGCGTCATCGGAAAACTCACCGTGGACTTCACTGATGGCGAACCGCTCGTCATCACGACCGACGAACAATGGAAAGTTTCCAAGACGGAAGAACCCGGCTGGAACACGCTCGCGTTCGACGATTCTAAATGGGTCGCCGCCCAAGTCCTCGGCCCGGCCGGCATGAAACCGTGGGGCGACGCGCGCATCCCCGAGAACCGCCGCCAGCCCGCGCGCTGGCTGCGCAAGGAATTCTCCGTCGAGAAAAAAGTTTCCCGCGCCACCGTTTATTTCAGCGGACTCGGTCTGTCCGAGTTGTATCTCAACGGCGCGAAGGTCGGCGACGCCGTGCTTTCGCCGGCGCTTGCGCAATACGACCAACGTCAGTTCTACGTCACCTACGACGTGACCGCGCAAGTCCGCAGCGGCGCGAACGCGCTCGGCGCAGTTTTGGGCGGCGGGCGTTACTACGCCGATCGCAGCAAGGTCTATGCGGGCACAGTGAGTTGGGGCTGGCCGAAACTGCGCCTGCAACTCCGCGTCGAATATACCGACGGCACGGTGAGCGAAGTCGTGAGCGACGCCTCATGGAAACTTTCTTTGGACGGCCCCATTCTCGCCAACAGCGAATACGACGGCGAAGAATATGACGCCCGCAAGGAACTCGCCGGTTGGAGCAACGCCGGCTTTGATGATTCCAAATGGCAGCCCGCGCAACTCGCGTCCACGCCCGGCGGCCAGCTCGGCGCGCAGATGCAACAACCCATTCGCGTCACCGGAAAAATCAAACCCATCGCCGTGCGCGAACAAAAGCCCGGCGTCTTCATCTTTGATATGGGACAGAACATGGTCGGCTGGTGTCAACTCACCGTGCGCGGCGCGGCGGGCGAAACGGTGCAACTGCGCCACGCCGAAACTTTGCAGCCCGACGGCTCGCTCTACATGGCGAACCTGCGCGGTGCGCGCGTCACCGACAGCTACACATTGCGCGGCGGCGACCCCGAAGTTTGGCAACCGCGCTTTACCTACCACGGTTTCCGTTACGTCGAAGTCACCGGGTTTCCCGGCACGCCGACGGTGGATGCCCTCGAAGGCGAAGTGGTGAATGACGACTTGCCCGTCGCGGGAGATTTCCTTTGCTCCAATGACATGATCAACCGCATCTACACCAACATCGTTTGGGGCACGCGCGGCAACTACCGCAGCATCCCCACCGATTGCCCCCAACGCGACGAACGCCAAGGCTGGCTCGGCGACCGTTCCGAGGAATGCAAGGGCGAGGCGTATCTCTTCGACATCTCCACGCTCTATTCCAAGTGGCGGCAAGACATGACCGATTCCCAACGCTCGAATGGCAGCATCCCCGACGTGTCGCCTGCGAGTTGGCCTATCTATAATGACGACGTCATCTGGCCGAGCAGCGCCATCATCATCCCCAGCGCGCTCGAACGTCAGTTCGGCGATGCCGCGCCGATTGCCCGCGACTACGCCTCCGCCAAACTCTGGATGGATCACATGCAACAGTTCGTCAAAGACGGCCTCATCAACAAAGACCAATACGGCGACTGGTGTGTGCCGCCGGAAGATTTGAAGCTCATCCACTCCAAAGACCCCGCGCGCCAGACCGCCAAGCCGCTCCTCGCCACCTCCTATTTCTACTACGACCTGCGCCTCATGGAAAAATACGCGCAGCAACTCGGCCAAAAAACCGACGCCCAACATTGGGCGCAACTCGCCGAAGAAGTTAAACTCGCGTTCAACAAAAAATTCCTCGATCGCCAAAAAGGAATTTACGACAACGGTTCCCAGACCTCCTGCGTTCTGCCACTCGCGTTCGGACTCGTTCCCGACGACCTGAAATCAAAAATTTTCGCGCACCTCGTGGATAAGATTGAACACGAGACCAAAGGCCACATCGGAACCGGCCTCGTGGGCGGGCAATATCTCAACCGCGTGTTGAGCGACGGTGGCCGCGCCGATTTGTGCTACGCCTTCGCGGCGGAGAAAGAATATCCGAGCTGGGGCTACATGGTCACGCAAGGCGCCACCACGATTTGGGAACTGTGGAACGGCAACACCGCCGACCCCACCATGAACTCCGGCAACCACGTCATGCTCATCGGCGACCTCGTCATCTGGTTCTACGAATACGTCGCCGGGATTGCGCCCGATGACGCCGCGCCGGGCTTCAAGCATATCATTATGCGCCCCACGCTCGTCGGCGATTTGAAGTTTGCGCGCGCAGCGCACCGTTCCCCCTACGGCCTCATCACCAGCGAATGGCATCGCTCGGATAAAACTGGCACGCCAAACTCCGGCTTTGATTGGCAAATCGAAATTCCCGCGAACACCACCGCCACGATTCAACTGCCCAAAAATATCGGCGCGCACGTCACCCTCGACGGCAAAAAGGTGAAGCAACCGACGAAGCCCCTCGAACTCGGCAGCGGTAAATACCAATTCCACGCCGAATAAATCGGCAGGCACTTAACGCGCCACATTAATTCTTTGTCATCTGCCGTGGCGCGCCTTGCGAGCGGCTAGTGGATGCGCGACGATAACGCTGAAAGTATCGTCATGAGGTTTTACGTTCCCCGCCTTCGCCGCGCGCTCGCCCTGCTCGCGTTGCTGGGTGCGTTTATCAGCCGCGCGTCCGCTGCCAATTTTCTGTTCGACGCCACCAAGGCCGAGATGGCTGGCAACGCCGATTGGGTCATTGACGCCGACCTCCACAACCTCACCGTCAGTTCCGCCGCCGTCGGCTCCGGCTCCACTACCGGCGGCGGCAATGAATCCAATCCCCAACGCTATCCCACGCCCGACCAGACCAACGTCACCGCCAGCACTACTGAAAATTATTGGCAAGGCGCACTCTCCGCCTGGGCCATTGACCTCGTCAAAAACGGGCAGCACGTCGAGACGCTGCCTTACAACGGCCGCATCACTTGGAGCGACGCCTCCAACGCACAAGACCTCACCAACTACCACGTCTTCGTGCTCGTCGAGCCTAACATCTATTTCACCGCCACCGAAAAAACTGCGCTCATTAATTTCGTAAAAAACGGCGGCAGCCTTTTCATCGTCTCCGACCATGCCGTCGCCGACCGCAACAACGACGGCTCCGACGCTTATCAAGTCCTCAACGATCTCAT
>JBJOPC010000318.1:0-7845 GCA_046050965.1 Verrucomicrobiota bacterium
ACTCGCGTTGTCCACGAGGATTTCCTGCGCGGTGATGTAGATGCGCACGGCGGCTTTGAAGCGTTCCAAGTCGAACACGCCGTCTTCGCGTTTGAACTTCATCAAGTTCAGCGAGGCGAGATTGCACGCGGTATTGTTAAGGAAAACGTATTCGCTGCACGGGTTGGTGGAATGAATCGGCTCGGTGCCTTTGCAGGTGTGCCACTTCTGGATCGCGCCGTCGTATTGCAAACCGGGGTCGCCACAGATGTGCGTGCCTTCGGCGATTTTGTCGAGGAGCTTGCTCGCGTCTTTCTTTTCCATCGGCTTGCCGGTGGTGATGAAACGCGTCCACCATTCTTTACCGGTGGTGGCAGCGGTCATGAATTCATCGCTGACGCGGACGGAGAGGTTTTCGTTCTGATACATGACGCTGCCGTAGGCTTCGCCGTTGTAGGAGCCATCGTAACCCTGTTCGATGAGTGCCCAAGCCTTCTTCTCTTCGCGCTGTTTGCAGTCAATGAATTCTTCGATGTCGCCATGCCAATCGCGCAGCGTGTTCATCTTCGCGGCGCGACGAGTTTTGCCGCCAGACTTCACGACGTTGGCGACTTGGTCGTAAACTTTCAGGAAGCTCAACGGCACGCTGGGGCGACCGCCGCCGCTCAATTTCTCGCGGCTGGAACGCAACGGCGTCAAATCCGTGCCCGTGCCGGAGCCGAATTTGAACAGCATCGCTTCAGCAGACGCGAGGCGCATGATGTCTTCCATGTTATCCTTCACGGACTGGATAAAACACGCGCTGCCTTGGGGATATTCGTATTGGGTGCTGGCGCGGTCAGCCTCGCCGAGTTTGTGGTTGAAGAACCAATTGCCTTTGGCGGATTTGTTGCCGATGCCGTATTCGTGGTGCAGGCCGACGTTAAACCACACCGGCGAATTGAACGCGCCGTGTTGGTTGATGCCCAGCCAGCAAAGTTCGTCGTAAAAAATCTCGCCGTCTTCCTTGCTGAAATAGCCGTCCTTCACGCCCCAATCCGCAATCGTGCGGGCGACGCGATGGATGAGCTGGCGCACGGACGTCTCGCGCTCGCTGGTGTGCTGCTCGCCATAAAAATATTTCGACACGACGACTTTCGTCGCGAGCACCGACCAGGACTTCGGCACTTCGACGTTCTCTTGTTTGAAGATGACTTTGCCGGCGTCGTCGGTGATTTCGGCGGTGCGGCGATCCCATTCGAGCTGGTCGAACGGCTTGATGCGCGCATTGGAAAAAACGCGCTCGAGCTTGAGCGAATTTTTCCGGCTGGCGCGACCGGCCGGCTTCACGCCGCGCGCGGGGGCGGCGGCGTTAGCGCGACGGGGATTTTTGGCGGGAGCCGTGGACAAAACTGCTTCGCGTGCATCAATCATTTTGGAACCTTTCGCTTTCTGAAACCTGTTCGTAACAATCCCAACAGACAACGTTCAGCCACGCCCGTGGTGAAAACCGCTGGGAAATACTAAATTTTTACAACATTTGCCACAGTTTGGCAGGGTTTCTGGAGGGGAAAAACCCCGGACAAACCACCATTCAATGGACAACGCAGCGACACTATCCCAACATCTTGTGGTGACAAGACTTTTCTAGAAAAAAGTTGTTCAGAGGTAATTCACAGAGAAAAAACGACTAAATCCTGTGGAAAAAGCGGGCAAAAACCGAGTTGCTCACAACGAGAAAAATCACATCAAAAACTGACGCGCGACACACCTCGGCGACGAGTTTTTTCCGCTCGCTTTCAACAGCCAATGTTGACGCGGGTTTGGTGACGGCCATTCCTTCAATTAACCTGCATTGACGGCGGATAAGTTTTCGTTTTCACTCCAGTCATGCAAATTGAAAGCCTTAAGATGTTCTGCGACCTCGCGGAAACGGAAAGTTTCACTAAAGCCGCGCAGATCAGCGAAGTCACCCAGTCCGCCGTAAGCCAGCAAATCAGTTCGCTCGAGCGGCAGTTCAAATCGCTGCTCATCGAGCGCAGCAAGAAAAAATTCCGGCTCACGCGCGAAGGGCAAGTGCTTTACGATTACAGCAAGCAAATCATCCAGACTTACGAGGCGTTGAACAGTCGCTTGCAGGAGATCAAAGACATAATCTCCGGCACGATTCGCGTGACGACGATTTACAGCATCGGCTTGCATGATTTGCCGCCGTATATCAAAAAATTTCTCAAGAGTTATCCCACGGTCAACGTCCACGTCGAATACCGCCGCGCCAACCAAGTCTACGACGATGTATTGAGCAACGTGGTGGATCTCGGCCTTGTGGCGTATCCCACGAAGGACCCGAAGATTGAAATCATCCCGCTCCGTAAAGACCCGCTCGTGCTCGTCTGCCACCCGCAACATCCGTTCGCAAAACTCAAAACCATCACGATCAAAAAACTCGCCGGGCAAAAATTCATCGCGTTCGACCCAGACATTCCCACACGCAAGGCATTGGATAAAATTTTCAAGGAAAACGAAATTGTCGTGGATAACGCAATGGAGTTCGACAACGTCGAGACGGTGAAGCGTGCGGTGGAAATCAACGCTGGTGTCTCCATCGTGCCGCAGGCAACCATCCTGCAAGAAATCAGTAAGCAAACGCTCGTGGCCGTGCCGTTCGACGATGGCGATTACTTCCGTCCGCTCGCCGCCATCCACAAAAAGAACAAAGTGCTGTCGCCCGCGATGAAGCAATTCATCGCTGTGCTCAAAGAAGGGCATTGAGCCTGCCCGCCGCGCGACGCCGATGAAACGCCTCGTTAAAAAAGCCTCGCTCGCTGCGTTCGTCGTCTTCGTCATTCTGCAATTCATCAAGCCCGTCGGCAAAAATCCGCCCGTTGCCACTGGGCACGATTTTCTCACCGGCGCGAACCCGCCGCCCGCCGAAGTCGCCCGCCTGCTGCGCGCCGCGTGTTACGACTGCCACTCGCACGAGACGCGCTGGCCGTGGTATGGCCGCGTCGCGCCCGTCTCGTGGTGGCTCGTCGACCATATTCAGGAAGGCCGCGAGAAATTTAACTTCTCCGACTGGCCAAACGACAACCCCGCCAAGGCGCGCAAAAAAATTTCCGATCTCGCCGACGAAATCGCGGAGGGAACCATGCCGCTCAAGAGTTATACTTGGATGCACGCCGACGCGCGCCTCACCGACGCGCAAAAAAAACTCCTCGCCGACTGGGCCGACGGCGAAATGGAAAAGCTAAAAGCCAGCGACGCAAAATAATTTCATGCTCCACACCGAATTCATTCCCGCCGCCGACAAAAACTCCCGTCGTCTCATGATCATGCTCCACGGCCTTGGCGACAGCCTCGACGGTTACCGCTGGTGGCCGGAGGCGCTCGGCTTTCCGTGGCTGAACCACCTCCTCGTCAACGCGCCCGACGAATTCTACGGCGGCTATTCTTGGTATAACCATCCTGGCGATCAGATTCCCGGCATCCGTCGCAGCACCAAACTGCTGTTCGCCCTGCTCGACGAACTGCGCGCGAAAGGTTTTCCCGCCGACCAGATTATTCTCGGCGGTTTTTCCCAAGGCTGCCTCATGTCGCTCGAAGTCGCGCTGCGTTACCCGCACCGACTCGCGGGCGTCGTCGGTATCAGCGGCTACGTTTGCGAGCCAGATAAATTGCTCACCGAGCTTTCCCCCGTCGCGCGCTCACAAAAAATCATAATGACCCACGGCCCACTCGACCCGGTCATCCCCTTCGACTTCGTGAAAAAACAACACGCACAACTCGCCGCCGCCGGACTCGACATCGCATGGCACGAGTTCAACAAAGCCCACACCATCGCGGGCGAGGCCGAACTCACCGTCATCCGTGATTTCATCCGCGCGCGGTTTGACGCGTAGTTTATTCCGCCGTCGCGTGCTGCGGCAACGCGCGCAAGTCCACGCGCCGTCCCGTCCGCGCCTCGACGAACCATGTCTGCTCAGCCGGCGCGAGGGGCGCGGGCTGCCAGTCCACCGCGTTGTCAATCGCGCGGCGCATCTGCGCGAACCACCACTTGGCGCGGTGCAGCTTCTGTTGACGTTGCAGCGCCACCGCGTTCGTCGTGCGTTGGCCGTTGAATCCGAGTTCGAGTTGGTTGGTAGTAGTCATAATGTTTTGGTTCCTGTTACGCGCCTACTTTGCCAACCGAGGTAGGACAAAAACCGTCCAACCCTAAAAATATTTTAAAAAAGTTTTTCCACCCGCGCGCCTTGCCAAACCACACTGCCGTCACTATTTTCCGCGCCCCATGACCCGCGCAGTGCTCTTCGATATTGACGGCACGCTCATCCACACCGGAGGAGCGGGCGTGGAAGCCTTTGACCGCGCCGGTCACACCGCCTTCGGCATCCGCCACGGCACGCGCCACATGAAATTCGCCGGGCGCACCGACACCGGACTCGTCCGCGAATTTTTTCTGCACCACGGCCTCGAACCTTCTGCCGCCAACGCCCAACACTTCCTCGACGCCTACGTTTTCTGGCTCGATCACCTGTTGCCGCATTGCACCGGCGACATCTGCGCGGGCGTGAAAGAATTCATCCGCGACCTGCGCGCGCAAAAAAATCCGCCGCAGATCGGCCTGCTCACCGGCAACATCATCCTCGGCGCACAAATCAAGCTGGGGCATTACGGACTGTGGGAAGAATTTTCCATGGGCGCATTCGCCGACGACCACGAGCAACGCGACCTTATTGCCGTAGCCGCGCACCGGCGGCTGGAAAAAATTCACGCGCAGAAAATCCACGGCGAGGAAATCATCGTCATCGGCGACACCCCGCACGACATCTGCTGTGGTCGCGCCATCGGCGCGCGAGTGCTGGCCGTGGCCACGGGAGGCTCGGAGTTCAGCGAGTTGAAACAGCACACGCCCGACTGGTGTGTGCAGGATTTGCGCGAGTTGAGTGCCGCAGAAGTTTGTAGCGGCGGTCTGTGACCGCCAACCGACGGGCACAGACCGCCGCTACCGTTAGTGCGAGTGCGAGCCGCGCTTGCCGCAACCACAGCCGCTCGGCGTCGCGCAAGCCAGAGCCGCCGCCACACTCGCGCCGCCCGCTGAACTCGCGGCGAATGTGGAAAACTTTTTCTCCAACTTCGCCGAACCACAATGCGGACACTTCGCCGATTTCCAATCCGTGGAACGCACCAAAACCTCGCTGTCCCGTTCGCAGCCCGCGCAATGAAATTCGTAAATCGGCATGGCCGTAAATTATCTGCCCGCCGAAAAACCTCAAGCCTGCCGCCGCACCGCGTTCGATTTTTGAGTGCGGCGACACATCGTCACTTGGTCACTGGGAGACATGTCTCCCAGTGACCAAGCGCGGGCATACCCGCGCACTCCAAAACCTGACTCGCCTGCCGTTTTATCAAGATTGAAAACCGCCACAACTTCGCTCACAGTCTGCCGATGATTCGTCATTGGATTTTAGTTTCGTCGCTCGCGCTTACGCTCCTCGGCGTCGGCTGCAAACCCGCCCCCACGCCCGCATCCACGCCCGTCGTGAACGCGCCGGAGATTGATCCCGTGCGCGGACATCTGCTCCACGCGCAGCCCAAACTCAAGACCATCAAAGTCTGGCTCGGCGATCAGGAAGTTGTGGCCGAGATCGCGTTTCAGCCGACCGAAGTCGCCACCGGCATGATGTTCCGCACCAATTTCCCCGACGGCGAAGCGATGCTGTTCGTCTTCCGCGATGTCGCCCCGCGCAGTTTTTACATGAGGAATTGCAAGATTGATTTGGACGGCACTTACATCACGCCCAGTGGCGAAATTTCCCAAATCGTCGCCATGAAAAAAATGGACGAGACGCCCATCCCGTCCGACTCCAACGAAATCCAATTCGTGCTCGAACTCCCCACCGGTTGGTGCGCGCGGCACAATATCAAACCCGGCGTCATCGTCCGCACCGAACACGGGCCATTGTGGGAAACGTTCTTCAAGCGTCCGTGAAAATCGCCCTCGCACAACTCAACCTCACTGTCGGCGACCTCGCGGGCAACGCGGAGAAAATCCTCGCCGCCTACACACGCGGCGTGGCGGCGGGCGCGGAACTAGTTGTCGGCTCGGAACTCTGCGTGACCGGCTATCCGCCGCGCGATTTGCTATTGCGGAAAGATTTCGTCACCCAAAATCTGGCGACGCTCAATCGTCTCGCCGCCGCCACGGGCAAGGTTGGTTTGCTCGTCGGCTTCGTCGGCGAAAATGCCAAGCGTCCGGGGCGCGAAGTCACGAACTCGGTCGCGCTCTTGCAGCACGGGAAAATTCTTGCCACGCGCAGCAAGACGCTGCTGCCGACCTACGACGTGTTCGATGAAGACCGCTATTTCCAACCCGCCGAGACGAACGCGCCGGTGGAATTCAACGGCCAAAAAATCGGGCTGACGATTTGCGAGGACATCTGGAACGACGACGATTTCTGGCCGGAGCGGCGCTATCGCAGCAACCCACCGGTAGATTTGGCGAGCGCGGGCGCGGAAATTATTTTTAACCTCTCGGCATCGCCGTGGCATCTCGGCAAGAACCAGACGCGCCACGAAATGCTCCGCAGCATCGCGATGAAAACGCAACGTCCGGTGGTATTTTGCAATCAAGTCGGCGGCAACGACGAATTGATTTTCGACGGCGGCAGTTTGGTGTTCAGCGCGCGTGGCGCGTTGCAAGCGCAGGGAAAATTTTTTGAGGAAGCCCTCGTAGTCGTGGACGTTAGTCCGCGCAAAATCAGCCCAGAAGAATTTGCGCCGACTAACGTCGGTGGCTACGACGAAATTCCCTGCGCCGAGGAAATGCTCTACCACGCGCTTGTGCTGGGCCTGCGCGATTACCTGCACAAGTGCGGTTTCAAAGCAGCGGTGCTGGGCTTGAGCGGCGGCATTGATTCCGCGCTCGTCGCCGTGCTCGCCGTCGCTGCGCTCGGCAAAGAAAACGTGCGCGGACTTTCGCTGCCGTCGCAATATTCCTCGCAAGGCAGCCTCGACGACGCCGCGATCCTCGCGCGCAACCTCGGCATTCAATACGACACCGTCGCCATCAAACCCGTGTTCGAGCAGTGCAAGACGCAGTTGGAAAAAGTTTTTGCCGGACGCGCCGAAGATGTGGCCGAGGAAAATTTGCAGGCGCGCATCCGGGGAACGTTGCTCATGGCGATGTCGAACAAGTTCGGCTCGCTGCTACTCACCACCGGCAACAAGAGCGAGTTGGCCGTCGGCTACTGCACGCTTTACGGCGATATGAACGGCGGCCTCGCGGTCATCAGCGACGTGCCGAAGCTGATGGTTTACCGCTTGTCGAAGTGGATCAACCGCGAGCGTGAAATTATCCCCGCCGCGAGCATCACCAAGGCACCGTCTGCCGAGTTACGCCCAAACCAGACCGACCAAGACTCGCTGCCGCCCTACGAAATTCTCGACGCCATCCTTGATGCCTACGTCGTCCACGCGAAGTCGCCGCGCGAAATCATCGCCGCCGGTTTTGACGAAGCCACGGTGAAACGCATCGTGCGGCTGATTGATTTGAGCGAATACAAACGCCGCCAAGCCGCGCCCGGCCTCAAGGTAACGACGAAGGCTTTCGGCATCGGTCGGCGCGTGCCGGTGGCGCAAAAATATCGGGAGTGAATCGAATACTGCTTCTGCCAACGCGTCCGACTAGAGAATTTAAAAACATAATTCAGAACCTCTATGAAAAAACTATCTATCCTTTTCCACATGTTGGCACTTGCTTGTATTTCGGTATTTATCGGATGCGGCAAAGATTCCAGCAAGCAAGCCGAAGTGGATGCAAGCCTACAAGTAGCGCTTAATAAACAAGCGATAGAAATGACCAGCAAACTCGATGCGGCTAGACACGAA
>JBJOPC010000319.1:0-2534 GCA_046050965.1 Verrucomicrobiota bacterium
CCAGTGCTTCTCCCGCGCCCTGCCGGAGTTCTCCGTGCATTGCGTCGGCACAAAGTTTCAAAGAGCGTGGTTCCACTCGTCACTTCCGAAAAATCAAACTCACCATCAGCGCGCCGGTCAGAATGATGCCCAGCACGGACACCGCCACATAGGCGAGGCCAAAATATTTCGGACGCAGTTCGGGATGCGGGTCTACGTTGATCATAGTTCTGCTTTGGTTGTGGTTTTAGTTCGTGCGCGCCAGAGCCGCTGGCGGCGCGTTGGTTTGGTCGTCGCGGTCGGGGCGGATGTTGAGATAATTCGCCGCACGCTCGGCGATTTGCTTGAACGCGGGTGCGGCGGTCTGCCCGCCGTAGTGCGCGCCCTTCGGCTCGTCCAGCACCACGGAGATGCAGAGTTCGGGATTGTCCGCCGGAAAAAATCCGATGAACGACGCGAGAAATTTCCCCGCCACATACACGCCGTTCTCCGCTTTCTGCGCCGTGCCGGTTTTGCCCGCGACGGTATAGTGTTCGAGTGCCGCTTTCTCCGCCGTGCCTTCGCTGGACACGACAGACTTGAGTGCCTCGACCATGTCGCGCGCGGTTTTTTCAGTGACGACTTGCCGCACCCGCTGCGGCGAATATTGCGCGACCAGATTTCCGCTGGCGTCTTCGAGCCGCGACACAATCATCGGGCGCACCAGCCAACCGTTGTTCGCAATCGTCGCCATCGCCGACAACATCTGCATACGCGTGACCGCGACGCCGTGGCCCATCGGAATTTGCGCGATGGAAACTTTCGACCACTTGCTCGGCGGATACATCAGGCCGTTCACTTCGCCGGGTAACGGCAAACCCGTGCGTTGGCCAAAACCGTATTCCTTCATGTAGTCGTAAAGTTCCGTCTCACCGAGTTGAATGCCAATCTTCGCCGCGCCAATGTTGGAAGATTTGGTGATAATATTTTTCACCGATAAAACGCCGTAGCGTTCGTGGTCATGCAACACATGGCCGCCGAAGCTGAACGCGCCGTTCTCGCAGTTGAACTGGTCGGTGAGTGTGACGACGTGTTGATTCAGCGCGCCGGAGACGACGACGATTTTGAACGTCGAGCCGGGTTCTGCCACGTCGGCGATGACGCGGTTGCGGCGCGTGTCGGCACTCGACGCGGCGAGATTGTTCGGATCGAAATTCGGCATCGTCGCCATCGCCAAAATTTCTCCCGTGCGCGGACGCATCACGATGGCCGTGGCACTGATGGGCGAATATTTCGCGCACGCTTCCGCCAGCGCAACTTCGGCGATGTGCTGGATGACGCCATCAATTGTCAGCACCACGTTGAGCCCCTCGCTCGGTTCCATTTCCTGATCGCGCAACGCCGCAAGTTCGCGCCGGGTGCGGTCCGTGCCGATGACGCGCCAGCCCGCCACGCCTGCGAGCTTGCTATCAAACGTGCGCTCGATGCCTTCGATGCCCGCGAGCTGGCTCACGCGGTTACTGTTCACCACGCGCTCGGCCATGCCAGTGAAACCCAAAACATGCGCGGCGAGCGCGTAGTTGGGATACACGCGCAACTGGTCATCCACGGGGTCAGTGAAAATTCCTTTCGCGCGCAGGTCATCGAAAGCTTTGCGCTCTTTGCGCGTAAGCTTGCCCTGTTCCTCCGGGAACTTGAGGTTCGCCAGCGCGTTGGAAACAGTCGCCCATTTCTCGGCGGAAACTTTTTTCTGCAGCACGACGTATTGGTTGGTGACGAACAAACCAACTTCGTTCGTGCGGCATTTCGGCTGCAAACGCTGGCGCAAATCCGCCTCGCTCACGTTCAACACCGGTGCGACCACGCGCGCGACTTCGACATAATGACTGCCGAGCAGCGACGGATCCGCGCAGACGGTCTTCACGAAAATGCTGGTCGCGAGCAGTTGCCCGTGCGCGTCGAGAATGTTGCCGCGCCGCGCCGCGATGGGGATTTGCTTCTGGGAATTTTGCCGCGCCTTGACGAGTAGTTCGTCGTGCCGCAGCACTTGGAGGTTGAACAACTGCGCGGCCAACAACGCAAACAGCACCGTCAAAAAAATGGCGATGCCTCGGAAACGGCGACGTTGTTGGTCGGTAACCATGTAAAAAATTTCACCCGCCGTCCGTGGTTTCCGGTCCCTCCACCGAAAACACACGAACGGAGGTGAAAAAAAGTTTGCCCGCGAATCGGACGTTGGGCTTTCGCCCACCGCCCGTGGTTATCGGTCCCTCCACCGAAAACACACGGGCGGCGGCGAAAAAATCTACGGCATAGCCAGACTCGGCGGCGGCTGCGACGCCAGTTGCGTCGCGCGCGCTCGGCCGTCCACCGACGCCATTGCGCCGGACGGTTCCACCAGCCGCCACACCTGCGTCGGCTGCGGTTGCACCAAACCTAAATTCAATTCCTTAATCCGCAGTTCCACGAACTGCGGCGAGCAAACCGTCGCGAGCTGCCGCCGCAACTTGTCGTTCTGATCTCGCAACTGGGCGAGATGCTGCTCGCTGCGCTTCTTCTGCTGGCCGAGTTGGATG
>JBJOPC010000320.1:0-4111 GCA_046050965.1 Verrucomicrobiota bacterium
CCTCAAAGCGAGCGGCGTGAAGTTCAAGATGGAAGCCTTCCCCACGCCCGTCTGCACCATGGCGTTCATCTACGACACCGAGGGCAATCTCATTTGCATCCACAAGCGTCACGCGCACTAAATAAATAATTTTCTCATGGCCATCATTGTAAAATCCAACACCAAAGTTCTCATCCAAGGCATCACCGGCAGCTTCGGCGCGCGGCACGCCCAACTCTCCATTGATTACGGCTCGCAAATCGTCGCGGGCGTTACGCCCGGCAAAGGCGGCCAGTTCTTCGAGCACGGCGGCAAACGTGTGCCCATTTTCGACACCGTCGCAGACGCCGCAAAGCAAACTGGCGCAACCGCGAGCGCGATTTTCGTCCCGCCGCCGTTCGCAGCGGACGCCATCCTCGAAGCCGTAGACGCCAATCTCGAACTCGCCGTCGCCATCACCGAGGGCATTCCCGTCAACGACATGGTCAAGGTGAAGCGCGCAATGGAAGGCAAGAAGACGCGGCTCATTGGGCCGAACTGCCCCGGCATCGTCACGCCCGGCGAAGGCAAAGATTCGCACGGCGGCTGCCGCATCGGCATCGCGCCCGGCTACATCCACAAGAAGGGCAACATCGGCGTCGTTTCCCGCAGCGGCACGTTGACCTACGAAGCCGTGTGGCAACTCACGTCACGCGGCGTCGGCCAGTCCACCTGCGTCGGCATTGGCGGCGACCCGGTCAACGGCACGTCGCATCTCGACGTCATCAAACTTTTCAACGACGACCCGGAAACGACCGGCATCATCATGATCGGTGAGATTGGCGGCAGCGCGGAAGAAGAAGCTGCCGAGTGGATCGCCAAGCATTGCAAGAAGCCGGTCGCCGGATTCATCGCCGGCACGACCGCACCGCCCGGACGCCGCATGGGTCACGCAGGCGCGATCGTCAGCGGCGGCAAAGGAACTGCCGAGGCAAAAATCGCCGCGTTCAAAGCCGCCGGCATTGGCGTCGCCGTCACGCCGAGCGAGATGGCGGACACGCTTTTGAAAATGATGTGAGCGCACCACGCTCATGGCCATCATCAATTCCATCCTGAACTTCGCGGGTCTGCTGCTGTGGCTGGGCTGGCGCGATTTGGTGCTTGGCTCGCTGCTCAACCACACCGGCACACCGCTCGTCCGCACGATCCGCCGCGCGGGCAACTCCCGTCTCGAACGCCAAAAATATTTACTACTGCTCGCGGGCTTGCTGCTGCTGCGCGCGGTCGGTTACTGGTGGCTCGGCTCGGCAGTGAACTGGACGCCGCGCCTCGACCTACTCGCGGTGGTGCTGCCGTTCCGCCCGGATTTTTTCTGGCAAACCTGCGTGTTCTCCGCCTTGAGTTTCGCGGCGACGCTCGCGGTTTTTTATTTGTCGCTGCTGCTGCTCTCGTTGCTGCACCGCGACAGCGAGATTGGCTTGGTGCAAAAATTTGTGCGGCTGCATCTCGGTCGCTTTGGACGTTGGCCGGGATTTATGCGGGTGCTGTTGCCGGTCGTAGTCGCGGTCGCGATATGGCTGTTGTTACATCCGATTTTGCGCGGGCTGGAGATTGTGCCGCGCGGCGTGGCGTTTGCCGGGTTGCTCAAGCAAGGCGTGCTGATTGGTTGCGCGGCGTTGCTGGCGGGGAAATACATTTTGGCCGCGCTGCTCACGCTGCATTTCGTGGGCAGCTACCTTTATCTCGGCGCGAATCCGCTGTGGGAATATGTGGAGTTCACGGGGCAACGGCTGCTCGCGCCGCTGCGGCGCTTGCCGCTGAAAATCGGACGCGTGGATTTCGCGCCGGTGTTGGCACTGGTGATTTTATTTCTGGCCGCGAGCTTCGCGCAGAACGGGCTGCACGTTCACAACCGGGTTTGCAACTTCGATATTTCTGGGCTGGCGGATATTTACCGTTGGAATTCTTGAAGCGGGCTTTGGCCTCACGCCGCCAGTGGAATTTTTACCGTCACGCTTGTGCCGTTGCTGGGCTGGCTCTCGATGGCGAGCGAGCCGCCGTGAATTTCCGCGAGCCGTTGCGCGATGGTCAGGCCGAGGCCAAGCCCCTGCTGCTCGTGCATCTTGCGCTCGAACTGCATATACGCGCCAATCTTCGTGATGTGCTCCGTATCGAAACCACGCCCAAAATCCGTGACGGTCAAAACCATCGCCTCGCGGTTGGAAACAAAGCTCACGTTCACCGTCTGACCGGCTTCGGAAAACTTGAACGCATTCTGCACCAACTCATCCACAATCTTGCTCAAATAATTTTCCGCCATCGCGACGGATTGGTTGGCGATGTCACCGAGCGCGAGGTTAGTGGCGCGATTGGCCTGTTCGGCTTGCTGCTGCGCGTGTTCGGTCACGAGTGCTTGCGGCGCGATGGTGCGTCCGGCGCGCAGGGCGGCGACTTTTTGCGGATCGGCCTTGAGGATTTCAATCTGCGCGTAAATTAAAAAATTTTCGATAAGGCGGTGCAAACGACGCCCCGACTCCGCGATGACTTGTCCCATTTCGGCAATTTCGGACGGTTGCATGGACTCCGCATCGGTCTGCAACAGTTCTCCGTAAGCGAGGATGCCGTTGAGCGGTGTGCGCAATTCGTGCGGCAGCATGAGACTGATGTTGTCGCGCAAATCAGAAAGTTTTTTCTCGGCTTCGGCGCGCACGGCTTGAACTTTTTTCAAGCGCGCGTCCACAGCGGCGTAGAGGCCATCAATCGAAAACGGTTTCGGCAGATAATCATCCGCGCCGAGTTCCATGCCAGTGCGCATCCCGGCGTTATCCGCTGCGCCGGTCATGAGGATGACGGGCGTGGTCGCCGTAGCGGCGTCGCCGCGCAGTTCTTTCAAAACTTGATAGCCGTTCATCGGTGACATATTCACGTCGCAGATGATGAGGTCGGGCGATTCCGAACGCGCGGTGCTCACGCCCGCGCCACCGCTCGCCGCCTCGCACATCTGGTAACCGCGCTGCTTGAGCGCCATCACCATCATCAGCCGGAGACCTTCTTCGTCGTCAATGACGAGTATTTTTTTCATTCGCGCGCACGATTTTGCAGGAACTATTCCACCGGCGGAATTAATTTCAGCAAATTTCTGTGACGCGCTTTCGCCCTTTGTTTCCCGGCATGGAACGTGCCTAGTTCGTTGACAGAACTATGAGCCGCCTCGAAACCATCCGAAATCGGAGCAGTCGCGCCAGAAAATTGGACACCGCCGTGGCCGGAGTGGAACTGCGTGTGGCCGCGCTGGGACAACGCGCGCCGGACTGGAAACTACGCTGGGTCAGTTCAGTCGCTGCGCGCCGCACCGGCAAGTTCCGGCAGAGCGTGGCGTGAGGTTTTAGAAAACCAAGCAGCCCAACGCCACGACGAAAATTCCGAAAGCCAGCTTCAACACCGACAACATTTTCAACCGCCCTGCGCTCGCAGTTTGCCACGCAATCACATCGCGGAGTTTCCACGGCGCAGTCGTGAACCAGATGCCCGCGACGACCAGCAGATACGCCCAGCCGCTGACGACCCAGCGCCAATCGGTATCCGCCCAGCGTGCTGTGTCCACCATGAGTTTGGCGAGCAGCAACAGCAACACCGCTAGCCCGCGCGCCGCGAGAAAATCTTGCACAAAAATGCAGCAGCCCAGCCCGATGGCTGCGAAACCGACCATCATCTTCGGTTTCATCGTGGCAAAATCCGCGTCGGCTTCTTGGTTCACGTTCCAGATGAACCACACGGTCGCGGCGAGCATGAGCACCCAGCCGAGCGTGACGTCGCGCGGAAATTTTTTGACGGCGGCGGTGAACTTCGCGGGCTGGAGCAGCGCGAAGAGTTGCAACAGCGCGTAACCGAGACCGAGTGAGATGGCGAGCGTCGAGAGTTTCATTTCAAAAAATGGAGTGCAAATCTACACGAACTGACAGCGTTGAAAAGAATTCGCTCAAAGGAATTCAGCCAAGAATCGCCGGATCGCCGTAGAGCGTGAAGGAGCCGGTCTTTTCCACGCGCACGTCCATGAGCTCGCCGCGATGCCGCGCCGCGCCGTCGAATAACACGATTTTACCGCAGCGGGTGCGACCCATCATGCGGGCTTCATTTTTTTTGCTCGGGCCTT
>JBJOPC010000321.1:0-3256 GCA_046050965.1 Verrucomicrobiota bacterium
GCCGTTGCCCGACGGCACGTTGCCCACGCGACTCGTCTGGCAATTCGAGCGCGCCGGGCTGCACTGCACTGCGCGCGCCGACGGTTCATTGCTGGGAATTTTCACCTCGCTCAAAGACGCCGACCTCGACGGCGTGGAAAAACAGCTCCGCGAATTTTCCCACAACCCCGTCGCCGTCGCCGTGTGAAACCAAGCTAAAGCTTGAACTCCCGCGCGCCGCCGCTAGCTTGCGCCGGTGCGTCTGCTCGACCGTTATCTCATCCGCGAACTCCTCGTGCTGCTGGGCTTTTGCCTCGGCGGGTTTGCCGTCTGCTGGCTGGCCTTTGATCTCTTCGGTCAACTCGCCGTGCTGCAAGAACACAAACTTCACGGCGACGAAATCCTGCTCTACGAACTCTGCCGCCTGCCGCAATTGCTCACCATCGTGCTGCCTGTGTCGCTGCTGCTCGCGCTGCTCCGCGCGCTCACGTTGCACGCGCGCCACCACGAACTCACCGCCATGCGCGCGGCGGGCATCAGCCTTTGGCGCATCTGCGCGCCATATTTGTTCGTGGGTTTTGTCGGCAGCGGAATTTTGTTCATCGTCAGCGAAACGGTCGCGCCCATCGCTACGGAAAAGTCCCTCGCCATTCTCGAACGTCGTCCGTCCACGCGCGCGGCGAACCAAAGTCTGTTTCAGAAAATCATCTTCGCCAACGAACGTAACGGCACGGTTTGGGAAGCCGACTATAACCCGCGCGCCGGCGCGATGCGCGACGTTCATGTGCGCTGGAAAAAACCCGACGGCTCGCAGTTTCTACTGTCCGCGAGCGCGGCGGCGTTCGTGGCGGGCGTGTGGAATTTCGCCGACGTGCAGGCCGAGACGCAATTGCCAGGCACAGGTAATATTTTTTCCACCAACCGCATTTTTCAAAAGCAACTCGTCGTGCCGGAGTTCAAAGACACGCCGCAGCAAATCAACGACGACTTGGAAATCTCCCGGCTCGCGAACAAAACTCATGTCGAGCAGGCGCAGATTCCGCTCAACCGCCTCGCGCGCAATCTCCGCAACGCCCATCTCACCGCGCGCGAACGGCTCTACGTCCTCACGCAGATTCACGGACGCTTCGCCGCGCCGTGGGTGTGTTTCGTGGTAGTGCTGATTGCGATTCCGTTTGGCGCGGCGGGCGGGCGGCGCAATGTTTTCTTCGGCGTGGCGGGCAGCATCTTCATCTGCTTCGCGTTTTTTATTCTGCAAGAAATCGGCCTCGCGCTCGGCGTCAACGGCCACATCGCGCCGTGGTTCGGCGCGTGGCTGCCTAATATTTTATTCGGCGTCGGCGGCGCGGCACTCATCTTCCGCGTGCGATGAAAAAGTTTTTAACGCCAAGACGCCAAGACGCAGAGACGCAAAGTCTGAACCAGACTTTACGATTTGCTTTTGCAGAAAATTCTTTGCGCCTTTGCCCCTTTGCGTCTTTGCGTTAATTCCCCACGATGAAACCCACCATCGCCGAACTCCAAGCGCAGCTCGAACGCCTGCAACTCCTTCAGCAGGTCGGCGAAGTTCTCCACTCCACGCTCGAACCCCAGCCCGCGCTCCAGCTCATCGTGCGCGAAGCCGTGCGCGTCATGCGCGCCAGCAGCGGCTCGGTCGTGCTGCTGAATCCCACCACGCGACTGCTCGAAATCCAGGCAGCCATCAATCTCCCCGCCGACGCCAGCGAACTGAAACTGCGCGTCGGCGAAGGCCTCACCGGCTGGGTTGCCAAGACCGGCCAACCTGCGCTCGTCTCCGACGTGACCGCCGACGCGCGCTACGTCATGGTGCAAAAAAATGTCCGCTCCGAACTCGCCGTGCCGTTGCGGGTGAACGACGAAGTGCGCGGCGTGCTCAACGTGGATTCCGAGCGCGCGGACGCGTTCACCGCCGCCGATTTGGAATTGCTCACCGCCCTCGCCGCGCAAGCCAGCCGCGTGATCCAGAACACTTGGCTTTACGAACAGTCCCGCCTCAAAGCGCGTTTGCTCGAAGCCCTCGTGCGCGTTGGCCAGTCTATCAACTCCACCGTCAGTCTCGACGAAGCACTGCAAGTCGTCACTCGCGAAGCTTGCCAACTCATGCGCGCCAAGATGTGTTCGCTCATGATGCTCGATGAATCGCGCGCGTGGCTCGAACTCCGCGCCAGCACCGGCGCGGGCGCGGCGTATGTGAAAAAACCGCGCTTGAGCGTCGAGGAAAGTTTGCTCGGCATCGTCGCGCGTCGGAAAAAACCGATTCAACTCGAGAACGTCCAAACCTCCGCGCGCTACCAAAACGTCGTCATCGCCCGCATGGAAGGCCTCGTCTCGCTGCTGTCTGTGCCGCTGCTCTTCGGCGGCGCGAGCATCGGCACGTTGAGCATTTACACCGGCGAGCCGTATCAATTTTCCAACGAGGAAGTAAAAATTCTCTCCGCGCTCGCCGAACTTTCCGCCGTGGCCATCGAGAAAGCGCGGCTCTACGAACGCATCGTTCACGTCGAAGAAGAATTGCGGCAGAACGAAAAACTTTCCGCCATCGGCCTGCTCGCCGCCGAGGTCGCGCATGAAATTCGCAATCCGCTCACCGTGATGAAAATGTTGTATCACTCGCTGGATTTGAAATTTCCGCCCGGCGACCCGCGCGCCCAAGACCACGCCATGATGGGCCGCAAGATGGATCATCTGAACAAAATCGTGGAACAGATTTTGGACTTTGCGCGCACGAGCGAACCGCAGTTGGCCGAGGTGAACTTGAACCAACTCATTGACGACCTCGGCCTGCTCACGCGCCACAAACTGCGCCAGCAAAACGTCCAACTCGTCCGCGAACTCGCGCCCGACCTCCCGCTCGTCACCGCCGACGCCACGCAACTCGAACAAGCTTTTTTAAATCTCACGCTCAACGCCGTCGAAGCCATGCCCGACGGCGGCACACTCACGATTTCCACCAAGACCGAGCGCGCCGGCGCGTTGAGCAAACGCGTCGTTATCACCTTCGCCGACACCGGCGCGGGCATGACCGAAGCGCAGCGCAAAAACGCGTTCAGTTCCGTGCTGCACTCCAGCAAGAAAAAAGGAACCGGCCTCGGCCTCGCCATCGTGCGGCGCGTGGTCGAGACGCACCGCGGCAAACTAGAAATCAAATCTCGGCGCGGCAAAGGCACGGCCATCAGCATCGTGCTGCCAGCTTGACGGGGAAGTTACCTAATTTTAGTTTGGAGTGCGCGGGCATGACCGCGCTTTGGAACTGGGA
>JBJOPC010000322.1:0-18380 GCA_046050965.1 Verrucomicrobiota bacterium
TGTGTCGCAGACCAGCCGCAGCAATGTCCATCCTGCTGCGGCTGGTCTGCGACACAGCCGCGCTCCGTCAAATTTGGACACGGCCAGTTTTGTTAATTCGCGGATTGCCTCTCACACGCAAATCCGTTTTCGTGCGCGGGTGCAACTGAAGTTCTGGCGACATGATTTGCAGCTCGCGAACGCTTGGGCCATCGCGGGCGGCGCGGCCAAGCTCGTGCAGCCCGTGCTGTTCGTGCGGCTCGCGGACGCCGCCGGCGCGAGCGGGTTGGGCGAAGCCGCCCCGTCGCGTCGCTACGCCGAGACCGTGGCGACGGCGCAGAATTTTTTCGAGCGCGTGGACGCCCGGCAACTTTCTTTTGCCGACCTCGCGGGCAGCATGGCGTATCTCGACGCGCTTGCGCCGGGAGAATTTTCCGCCAAGTCCGCGCTGAACATCGCGTTGCTCGACGGCGCGGCGAAGCGTGCGCGGCAACCGCTGCATCAATTTCTTGGCCTCGGTTTCCGCGAGCAAACGCACGTCACGTCGTTCAGCATCGGCCTCGACGAGCCGCGCGAAATTGGCGCAAAAGTTTTGGCGGCGGCGGACTTTCCCATTTTGAAACTCAAAGTCGGCAGTCCGCGTGACCGCGAAAACTTCGCCGCTCTGCGCGCCGTCGCGCCGCAAAAACTGGTGCGCGTGGACGCCAACGAAGCGTGGTGCACGAAAGAAATCGCGCTGGAAAATCTCGCGTGGCTGGCGGCGGACGGGCGCGTGGAGTTTGTCGAGCAACCCATGCCAGCGGACGCCAGCGCGGCGGATTTGCGCTGGCTCAAGTCACGCTCGCCGCTGCCGCTGTTCGCGGACGAATCGTTTCATGTCGCAGCGGACGCAGCCCGGTGTGCAGAATTTTTCCACGGCGTGAACGTGAAGCTGGCTAAGACCGGCGGCGTGACGAACGCCGTCGCCGCGTTGCGCGCCGCGCGCGCGCACGGTCTCCAGACGATGCTCGGCTGCATGATTGAATCCAGCGCACTCATCAGCGCGGCGGCGCAGCTCGCGGAGTTGGCTGACCATCTCGACCTCGACGGAAATTTGCTGGTGACGAACGATCCGTTTCGCGGCGCGACGGCGGGAGGCGGAATTATTTCTTTCGCCGCCGCGCCCGAGCGCGCGGGAATTCAGGTGAGTGCGCGATAAAAGTTTTATTCCTCCACCAAGCTGAATCTGACAACCTGACCGCTAATCAGCTGAACCCCAATATGGACACCTCCACTCCCGATTCGCTCGACACCGTGTTGAACACCATGATTCGCGCCCACGAAGGCGTTTCCGATTTGTTGTTCATCGCAGGCAAACCGCCGCAAGCCGAGGCGCACGGCAAACTTAAGTCCGTGGCCATTGACGGCGGCGAGACGCCACTCACCAGCGCGCGCATCGAACTGCTCGCGCGCACCATCATCGCCGGCAACGCGCGGCTTGCGAAAGATTTGACCGACACCGGCTCGTGCGATTGCAGTTACACGCTGCCCGACGTGTGCCGGTTCCGCGTGAACATCTACAAACAGAACGGCAATTTCGCCATGGTGCTGCGCCGCTTGCAGACGCAAATCCCGTCCATGGAAAAACTGAACCTCGCGCCCGTCTTCCGCGAGATCATCAAAGAAAAAACCGGCATCATCTTCGTCACTGGCGGCACGGGCAGCGGCAAAACCACCACGCTCGCCGCTCTGCTGAACGAAATCAATCTCACGAGCGAAGTCCACGTCGTGACGCTCGAAGACCCAATTGAATTTCTGCATCCGCACCTCAAGGCTACGTTCAGTCAGCGAGAATTGGGGCGCGATTATTTCACGTTTCCTGATGGCTTGCGCGCGGCGTTGCGGCAAGCACCCAAGATTATTTTCGTCGGCGAAATCCGCGACCGCGACACGATGGAAATCGCGTTGACCGCCGCCGAGACCGGTCACGTTGTCTACAGCACGTTGCATACAATCAGCGCCGGGCAGACCATCAATCGTGTGCTGGGAATGTTCACGCAGGAGGAGGAAAAACAAGTGCGCGAACGCCTCGCCGAGACGCTCCGCTACGTCGTCAGTCAACGCCTCGCGCCGAAAGTTGGCGGCGGACGCTTGCTCATCACCGAGTTGATGGGCGCGAGCATGAGAACGCGTGAAGCGATTCAACTCGGCGAGAACGATAGCCGCCGACTTATTGACATTATCGAAGCTGGCAGCACGGCGGGTTGGCACAGTTTTGAGCAATCGCTCGCGAAAGCCTACGAAGAAAATCTCATCACCGAAGACACCGCCTTGCTCTACTGCGGCAATCGCAATTTGATGCGGCAACGTCTCGACCTCATCAATAAACGCCGCGCCGCTATGCCTGACACCGTCACGCTGAAAATGAAAGGCGGTGAACGTTCCGCTACTCCGCCACCCGTGTCACCGCCGCCCGGCGCCGCGTCACCCGGCGCGCCGCCGCCTGCGATTTGGGTGGATCCTGCGAAAAAAAGTTGAACCCTCCGTCAGACTTCTTCAAACAACGCTGCGGCGAATTGCTTCGCGTCGAAGGGTTGCAAGTCGTCCGGTTGCTCGCCGAGGCCGATGAATTTGATGGGCAGGCCGAGTTCTTTTTGAATCGCCACCACCATGCCGCCTTTGCTCGTGCCGTCGAGCTTGGTCACGATGAGGCCGGTGAGCGGGACGGCTTTGTTAAATTCCCGCGCCTGATTCAGCGCGTTCATGCCGGTGCTGCCGTCGAGCACGAGCAGGACTTCATGCGGCGCGCCGGGCAATTGCTTGCCGATGACGCGATGCAGCTTGAGCAATTCCTGCATGAGGTTGTGCTTGGTGTGCAGGCGACCGGCGGTGTCTATGAAAAGAAAATCGGCTTGGCGCGCTTGGGCGGCGGTGACGGCGTCGTGCGCGACGGACGCGGCGTCCGCGCCGTAAGCACTGGCGATGACGTCAACTTTGAGACGGCTGCCCCAGAGTTTGAGTTGTTCGATAGCGGCGGCGCGGAAGGTGTCGCACGCGGCGAGCAGCGCAGTCTGGCCGCGCGACTGGATGAGGTGCGCGAGCTTGGCGGTGGTGGTGGTCTTGCCGACGCCGTTCACGCCGACGACGGAAATAATTGTCGGCCCGCTGGCGGCTTTGAACAAATCAGCTTTGTTGCTCGACAGCGTTTTCTCGATTTCCGCGCGCGCGATGGCAAGGTAATCCAAGCCGCCGGAGCCTTGGCTTTCGTAGGCGAGTTTTACGGCGGCGACAATCTGCGCGGTCATCGCCATGCCGAGGTCGGCGGCGATGAGGGCGTGCTCGATTTCTTCCAGCGACTCGGCGGTGAGTTTGGGCGAACGCGTGACGATGCGTTTGAGTTCGTGCGTGAGTTTGGCCTGCGTCTTGGCGAGGCCAGCTTTGAATTTGGCGAAGAGTCCCATGGGAAGTTTAGCCACAGATGCACACAGATGGACACAGATGAAAACGGAATGAGGATCGGAATCTGTGTTTATCTGTGTGCATCTGTGGTTGAAATTATTTTCCAGCTTTGGCTTTCATTTTTTCGACGTAGCTGTAATCGAGTTTCACCGTGCCGATGAGCGGGCGGCCTTTGCTCAAACCGTGGCAATCGCTGCCACCGGTGACAAGCAGATTGAATTTTTTCGCCAGGTCCATGTAGCGCAGGTTGGCGTTCGACCCGTGCTTGGTGTGGAAAACTTCGATGCCATCCAGCCCGGCTTCCACAATGCCGGGGATGATGTCGTCGTTACGGTTGAGTGCGGGATGCGCCATCACGGCGAGGCCGCCCGCGCGGTGAATCAACTCGATGGCGCGCGCGGTGGTCATCTTGAATTTCGGCACGAAGGCGGGCTTGTCCTTTTTCAGCAGGCGCTCGAAGGCGTCGTCGAAGTTGCGGCAAAATTTCCCGGCGATGAGCGCGCGGGCGACGTGCGGGCGACCGGGCGATTCGCAGTTGGCGAGCGCGAACACGGCATCGGCAGTGAGTGGGATGCCGAGTTCGTTGAGCTTGGCGCACATTTCGCGGATGCGGTTCTGGCGCGCGGCTTGGAACTTCGTGAGTTCAGCCATCAACTCGGCGTGCTGCAAATCCAAAAAATACGCGAGGACGTGCACCTCCACGCCCTCATGTTCCGAGGTGAGTTCGCTGCCGACAATGAATTCGATGCCCGCGCTCGCACACGCTGCCGCTGTGCGCGGGCAACCGGCCACCGTGTCGTGGTCGGTGAGGGACAGGGCGGTCAACCCTTTGAGCTTGGCCTGCGCGACGAGTTCTTCCGGCGTGTAAGTGCCGTCGGAAAATTTCGTGTGTAGATGTAGGTCGGCGAACATGGGTCAGAAGCCAGAAGCCAGAAGCCAGAAGCCAGAATTGAAACTGCCTCGCACGCGGGAGGCACATTCCTGAATTCTGAATTCTGAATTCTGGATTCTCATTGGATATTCCTCCCCGGCCGCATGAGTTCGCCTTTGATTTTGTCGAGCAGGCCGTTGACGAACTTGCCGGAGTCGGGCGTAGAAAATTTCTTGGCGATGTCCACGGCTTCATTGATGGAGACGACGGGCGGGATGTCGTCGCGGTGCAGCATTTCAAAAACGGCGAGGCGCATGACGCTGCGATCCACGGCGGCAATGCGGGGCAAATCCCAATTTTTAAGATGCTTCACAATGACCGCATCGGCCTCGGCGCGATGCTCAATGGCTCCGCGAATGAGCGGGTCGGCGAAGAGCCGCACCTCGGTTTCGCCCACGGTGGGCGGCGGAATCTCGTGCGCCTCGCCCCAGCGCGCGGGGCCGGATTTGTGTTCGGCGATGGCGGCGGCGCGCTGGGTTTGCCAGAATTCATCGAGCGCAGCGTCGAGGTTCGCGGGCGGGTTCAGGTCGTGTTGAAACAGAAATTGGACGGCGCGTTCGCGCGCCTCGTGGCGTTTTCCCATGAAGCAGATGTTGCCGCAGAACGCGGGGGCGGGAAATGAAAAACTCGCGGCGTCCAGTCTGTGCCGCGCAAAAAAAGGCGAACCATGGTTTGAACATTCTCCGCTTGCCAGTGGTCAGTGCTTGCGGAAAGATTCGTGCCCATGAAAACATTTTTGACCCTCTCGCTCGCTACCGTGGCGTTGTCTGGCTTTGTTTTTGCCAAGGACAAGCCGCTCGAACTCAAACCCGCCGCCGCCACCGCCACCGCCAAAGTGGTGGATGCGAGCAAAGCGGTCGTGGACAAAACCAAAGCCGCTGTTGCCACTGCTGCCAGCAACGTCGTCGCCGCGGTCGCTGCGCCGGTCGCCGAAGCCAAGCCCTCGCCGTTCAAGGACGACAAAGACAAAAACGGTTATGCGCTGGGCATGAACGTGGGCGTGAATTGGAAGCGCCAAGGGATGCCGCACGAGTTGCTCAACCTCGATTCTTTCACGCGCGGTCTCAAGGACGCCTTGACCGGCAACGCGACGTTGCTGACCGAACCCGAAGTGCGCGCCACGTTGATGGCCTTGCAGCAAGCTGTCGCCGACCAGAAAAAAGCCGAGGGTGAAAAAGCCAAGGCCGCGGGCGAAAAATTCCTTGCCGACAATAAATCCAAACCCGGCGTCGTTACGTTGCCCAGCGGCTTGCAATACAAAATCCTCACCGCTGGCAAAGGCACGGAATCGCCCAAAGCCGAAGACACCGTGACCGTGCAATATCGCGGCACGCTCGTGGACGGCACGGAGTTCGACAGCTCTTACAAGCGCGGTCAGCCTGCGACGTTCCGCGTGGGCGGCGTCATCAAAGGCTGGACCGAAGCGTTGCAACTCATGAAGCCCGGCGCGAAATGGGAACTCTATATCCCCAACGAACTGGCCTACGGCGAGAACGCGCCGCCCGGCTCCGGCATTCCCGCCGGTGCGCCGCTGGTGTTTGAAGTGGAGTTGCAATCCTTCGCCAAGCCCACGCCGCCGCCCGCCCCGCCGATGCCGCAACCCATTACCAGCGACATCATCAAAGTGCCGAGCGCCGAAGAACTGAAGCACGGCGCGAAGATCGAGACGATCAAAGCCGAGGACATCCAAAAGGAACTCGACAAGGCGAAGAAGAAATAACGCGGCGGACAATCTGCCAAAATAAAAGCGGGCGACTGAAAGGTCGCCCGCTTTTTTGTTGGGGAAAAATTGGCGCGATCGGAATGAAGGTTGTCACAGGAAGTTCGGCCCGCCTGCGCGCTACGCGCTCCGTCGCGGCAGTTTTTTGTTTGCCCAGCGCAAATAAAAAACTGGAGGCGGCGGGAATTGAACCCGCGTCCCAAGTCAACCTACCAGCCGCGACTACATGCTTATTCCCGGTAAGATTTTCTGCTGTGCGATGCCGCCGGAACTCGAGTCGCACTGCCTAGTCCGCATGATAAGATCTCGACTGCCGACGCGCGGTCTCCGCCTTCAGTCATACCTGCAAGTGGCGTTCGTCCACCGTAGCAGGTGTCCAGTGGCGAACGTCGGGGCCTTAGGCCGCGAGTGCTAGTTCTTGATTAGCTTTTTTGTTTTGATGCGAATGATTAACGAGGCCAACGCATCGTCCTCGGCATGCCGCCTCTGGCGTGTTCACCTGGTCGAAACCAGTGCGCCCCCAACCCGTATTAACGGCGCGCAGAGAGTCGGGCAATTGGGTGCAGGTTGAAAGTTAAAAGTTGCCGCTCGCGAGTCTCACGCAGCCGCGCCGAAATTCTCCCCGCAAGCTTCCGAGTGCAACTGCGCGTCACCAAAGTTCTACCCGCGACTTTCTGACGGCTACTGTGGAGCTGCCAACTAGAACCTTGGACTTCCACAGTTCAACTTCGCCCTCGCCGACCACGACTTGGGACTTTAGACCTTGGGCTTGGGACTTCCCCAGTTGAACTTTGGTTCCCGCGACCTGAACTTGAGGCTTCCAAACTTGGACTTTGGATCTCCCAAGTTGAACTTTGCGTCTCAAAAGTTGAACATTTACGCCCAAAACCACGGCTTTAGCCCGCCCGGCCTGCGCTTGTGAATAACTTTCCGTTGCTACCCCGTAGCAGAGGGGTATGGCCGGTGCGTCGGCGCATCACCACCACTTGCAACCTTCAACCGGCAACTTTCAATTCGATGCCCACAGGGCAATGGTCGCTGCCGGTGACGTGCGGCAGAATGAAGGCACGCTTGATTTGCGCGCGCAGTTTTTCCGACGCGAGGACGTAGTCGAGCCGCCAGCCGATGTTCCGCGCGCGGGCGTTGGCCATGAGGCTCCACCAAGTGTAGTGGCCGCCAGCTTTTTCAAACTCGCGGAAGGTGTCCACGAAACCGGCTTGCTCGAACGCGCTGAACCCCGCGCGCTCTTCCGGCGTGAAGCCGTGGTTGTGGACGTTGGCTTTGGGATTCGCCAGATCAATTTCCGTGTGCGCGACGTTGAGGTCGCCGCAGAAAATGACGGGCTTCTTCTTTTCCAACTTTTTCAGGAACTTGAGGAAGTCGGCGTCCCACTGCTGGCGATAGGCGAGCCGTGTGAGTTCACGCTGCGCGTTGGGGACGTAGACGCTGACGAGAAAAAAGTCGGCGAACTCGGCGGTGAGCACGCGGCCTTCTTGGTCGTGCGCGGCCACGCCGATATGCGGCGTGACGGCCAGCGGGCGCGTCTTGGTGAAGATGGCGGTGCCGGAGTAACCGGGTTTCTCCGCGCTGTTCCAAAACGCGGTGTAGTCCGTTGGCCAAAGCTGCTCGACTTGCTCGGGGCGACACTTGGTTTCTTGCAGGCAGAGGATGTCCGGCTGCTCGGCGGCGAGAAATTCCAGAAAGTTTTTCCGCAGCACGGCGCGCAGGCCGTTGACGTTCCACGAGATGATTTTCACGTCAGTCGGCGTAGCCGGTGGGGTGCTGGACGTGCCATGCCCACGCAGTTTTCACGATGTCTTCGAGCTTGGGGAATTGCGGACGCCAGCCGAGTTCGTTGATGGCTTTGTTCGCCGCAGCAATGAGTTTGGGCGGGTCGCCGGCGCGGCGGGGCTTCTCGATGACGGGGATTTTTTTGCCGGTGATTTTCTCGCAGGTGTTGATCACGTCGCGCACGGAATAGCCGTCGCCGTTGCCGAGATTGAAGAAGCCGGACTTGCCGGGTTGCAGGCCAAGAATGTGCGCCTGCGCGAGGTCGCGGATGTGGATGTAATCGCGGATGCACGTCCCGTCCGGCGTGGGATAATCCGTGCCGAAAATCTCGACGTGCGCCTTCTGACCGAGCGCGACGGCGAGGACGTTCGGAATAAGGTGTGTCTCGATGCGGTGATGTTCACCAAATTTTTCACTCGCGCCTGCGGCGTTGAAATAGCGAAACGCGATGAACTCCAGCTTGTAAATTTCCTGATACCACAGCAGCGCTTTCTCGAACATGAGCTTGCTCTCGCCGTAGGGATTGATGGGGCGCTGCGGCAAATCTTCCGTCATCGGCACGCGATCCGGCGGGCCGTAGGTGGCGCAGGTGGAACTGAAGACGAATTTTTTTACGCCACATTCTACGGCGGCGTCGGCGAGCTTGAGCGCGTTGACGAAGTTGTTGTGGAAATATTTCTTCGGGTTCGTCATGGATTCGCCGACGAGCGCGAACGCGGCGAAGTGCAGGATGGCGTCGGGCTTGGCGAACTTGACGGCGGCGAGGATGTCGCCGTCGGTTTCCGGCTTGGCGAAGATGAATTTCGCGCGCGGGTCAACGGCAGAGCGATGCCCTTCGGTGAGGTTGTCGTAAACCGTGACTTGATGTCCGGCGGTGAGCAGTTCCTCGGTGCAGACCGAACCGATGTAACCGGCGCCGCCGGTGACGAAGACGTTCATTGAGAAAGGTGCGCGGGCGAAATCAGTTCTGTCCGTTCCCGTTTTTATCTTTGGGCGAAATAAATTTCACAAACAAAGGCGCCCCGCGGAGCATATACACGCCCAGCAACATCAGACCAATTTCTACTACGAGCTTCCACAAGCTGCCGTGCGCAAAATGAACGTTGCCAGTCCTATGGTAAATGTGAAGCCAATGCCACAGGACGTAAAACATCCCTACCGCACCCAACACACGGACAATAATCCTAATCCAAAACTGCTCATTCATAATAGGCCTTTGTTCTCAAAACAACTTCCGCTGCGAGCGTAAAACCTAATCGCCATGTGTCAAACCTTGTTTTGGCGTGGCGACGTTGGCCTTGGCCTTCAAGCCTTCACCCGGAACCCACTCGCATCCGTTAGCTTCTCCAGTTCACCCGCGTAGAACAGCTCACGATATTCCTCCGTCTCCAGCAGATGCTGCGGGTTGTCCCGCTTGTCGCGCTCAATGAGATATTTCAACTCCTTCAGGTTGGCCGACCAACGAACGCCGTTGAAAAACTCCGCGCCGACGAACTGTGTTTTGTAAAGTGCGTTGGCCGAGTAGCACGAGCCGAGATACAGAAACTCGCACCCGCGCTCCGTGAACAACGCCGCCGCCGAAGTCATCATGAACATCCCCAAGTTGCGCGCGTAAAAATTTAGGTCGTAGAACGCATAGTAGTAAAATGCCAGCGTGTTCTTTTCCAAATAGAGCGTCGCCACGCCGAGTTCTGCGCCCGTGGTTTCGTCCGTGAACACCAGCAGGTGCGAGATGATTGGCGAGGCGAACAGCAGATCCAACCGTTCGTAGCTCATCACATCGTTGCCGAATTTGATGTCCGCGTAAGTCTTGAAAAACTTCCGGCGTTCCGGCGTGTAATCAAACTTCGCGCGCGGCACGAGTTCCACGCGGAGGCCGTCGCCCTTGCGCAACACGCGGCGATTCTCCGACGACGGCTTGAACTTCGCCAGGTTTACGCGCACATGGCGGCACAGGTAAAAGCGATCCAAGTTGCGCGACGACGGCAAGAAGCCCGCGTTGAAAATATCCGCAGGCGTCTCCCCGCGCTCCGGCACCGCCCAGATGGCGTAGGGGAAAATGTAATTGCCGTAGTCCGGCTTGTGTTCGGAGAAGAGAAGTTTCATGAGTGCGACGCGGAATCAACGACGACGGGAAGTTAGACGAACTGACGGCGCGGTCAAACCGTCTTGAGTCGCGCGCGGAAGTGCAGACGGCAGTTCGGGACAAGGCCAGAATAGCCTTGAGCTTTCACTGGCTGGAAACAGGTTTGATTCTTCGTCGCTGATTCTCCATTCTCCCCGCCGCTTGAACCTGTCCGACCATCGCAAGGCCATTGACCAGCTTGACGCCCAAATCGTCCGGCTGCTCAACGAACGCACTGCCCATGTCCTCGAAATTGGCGCGCTCAAGCTCAAAGCGGGCGAAGAAATCTACGCGCCCGCGCGCGAACTAGCCGTCTTCCAGCGCGTCTGCAAACTCAACCAAGGCCCTATCACCGACGCCTCTTTGCGCGCGATTTACCGCGAGGTGATGAGCAGCGCGCTCTCGCTGGAAAAGACGATGACCATCGCGTATCTCGGTCCGGAAGCGACGTTCACGCACCAAGCCGCCGTGCGGAAATTCGGCGCGAGCCTCACCTACGCCGCGCAGAAAACCATCGGCGAAGTGTTCACGGAAGTGTCGCGGCAGCGCGCGGATTACGGCGTTGTGCCGGTGGAAAATTCCACCGAAGGCGTCGTCACCCACACGCTCGATATGTTCGTGGACAGCGAGCTGAAGATTGTCGCGCAATTGGTTTTGCCCATCCAATACGGCCTCGCGTGTCAGGGCGAACGCGCGAAGATCAAAAAAATTTACGCGCATCCGCAGGCGTTCGCGCAATGCCGTGGTTGGGTGCAAAAGAATTTGCCCGACGCCGAAGTCGTCGAGAGTTCGTCCAACGCCCGCGCTGCCGAACTCGCCGCGCGCGAAAAAACTTCCGCCGCCATCACCGGCCTGCTCGCAGCAGAACGCTACGGCCTGCGCCTGCTCGCACAAGACCTCCAAGACAATTCCGAGAACGCCACGCGCTTCCTTGTGCTGGGTCGCCAATGCGGCCAGCCCACTGGCAGTGATCGCACGAGCTTGATGATTTCAATTTCCGACAAAGCCGGCGCGTTGCACGAGGCCCTCGCACCGTTCCGCCGCTACAAAATCAACATGACGAAAATCGAATCCCGCCCCAGCAAGCGCAAGGCGTGGGAATATTTCTTCTTCATTGATTGCGACGGCCACAGTTCTGATACGAAAGTCGCTAAGGCGATTGCCGAGCTGGAGAAAAATTGCAGCTTCGTCAAAATCCTCGGCTCATACCCGAACGTAGAATAATTTTTACCATGCCCTCCCGACTCAAATCCCATTCCAAAAAAACCAAGCAGCCAGTCTCCGTCGTCACCGGCGCGGCAGGCTTCCTTGGCTCGCACCTCACTGACTTGCTGCTGTCGCGCGGCCACAAGGTCATCGGCATGGACAACTTTGTCACCGGCGCGGTGGACAACATCGCGCACCTTGGCGGTAATAAAAATTTCAAGTTCGTCGAGCAAGACGTGACCGAGTTTATTTTCTTGGACGGCCCGGTGGATTACGTCTGGCACTTCGCGTCGCCTGCCAGCCCGATTGATTATTTGCAGATTCCGATCCAGACAATGAAGGTCGGCTCGCTCGGCACGCACAAAGCGCTCGGCCTCGCGAAAAACAAAAACGCCCGCTTCCTCATCGCGTCCACCTCGGAAATTTACGGCGATCCGCTCGTGCATCCGCAGACGGAAGAATATTGGGGCAACGTCAACACCATCGGTCCGCGCGGCTGCTACGACGAAGCCAAGCGTTTCGCCGAGGCGCTCACGATGGCTTACCACCGCGAGCACAAAGTCGAGACGCGCATCGTCAGAATTTTCAACACCTACGGCCCGCGGATGCGGCTCAACGACGGTCGCGTTGTCCCCGCGTTTGTCAGCCAAGCGCTCGAAGGCAAACCCGTGACCATCTTTGGCAAGGGCACACAGACGCGCAGCTTCTGCTACGTCTCCGACCTCATCGAAGGCATCTATCGCCTGATGATGAGCGATTGCGACGAGCCCGTGAACATCGGCAACCCGACCGAACTCACGATGCTCCAGTTCGCCGACGCCATCATCGCCGCCACCGGTTCGCGCAGTAAAAAAGTTTTCAAACCGTTGCCGCAAGACGATCCCAAGCAACGCAAGCCCAACATCAGCCGCGCGAAAAAAGTTCTCCAGTGGGAGCCGCAGGTGAAGCTCGCTGACGGCTTGGAAACAACCATCGCCTACTTCCGCACGAAGGTTTGAGCGAACGCCCGGCTCGCTACTAGCCGACGCGCAGCGTGTCCAGCACCGACTTGATGCGCGGGACTTCGTGGGTGCGAAACAAATCCGTTTTGCCGAGTGCCGCCAGCACCGCGAAGAACGGCTCGGCACAACGCACTTCGTCGCCAAAAAATTCAAACGCATGCGGCAGCGCGTGGCAGACGGGGAAGCCGAGTTCGCGCAACCGGAACGTGTTCAGGAAAACTTTCATCTGATGGCGCACGCGCACCGCGCTGTCTTGCAAGTTGCGGTAGTAAAAGCCAAGGCCGGGATCCACGAAAATTTTCTGCACTCCACAATGCTGCGCGAGCTCGATTTGCCGCGCGAAAAAATCTTTTAGCACGGGAATTGGGTCGCCGTTCAAATCCAGGTCGCCGACCTCACGCACGTTGTTCCCGGCGACGTAGCAGATGATCACCGCCGCATTGTGCGCGGCGACCATGCGGAAGAGTTCCTCGCTGCCCGCCGTGCCGGTGAGGTTCAAAACATTCGCGCCCGCTTCGAGCGAGGCGCGCGTGACGGCAGGCGAATACGTCTCCACCGAAACTAAAATATCCGCCGCGCGCAGCTCTTTGATGACGGGAATTAATTTCGAGTTCTGCGCTGCGTCGTTCACGCGGGCGGCGTTCGCGAGAGTGGATTCTGCGCCGACGTCCACGATGGCCGCGCCCTGCGCCGCGAGGACTTTGCCACGCGCCACCGCCGCGTCCGCCGTGAGGCAGACGCTTTCGCGATACCACGAGTCGGCGGAAAGATTCACCACGCCCATGACGTCGGACTGGGAATTGAAGGCGAAGTTTCTGCCGCCGATGGCAAATTCCGCCACGCGCGCGGACGCGGCGGCGCGGTGGTTCACGAGTAGTTCAGAAAGTTGTTCGAGGTTCAGCACGGTGAGAGGAATCGAAAATAAAAATGGCGCGCCTGGCGCGATTCGAACGCACGACCGCCTGCTTAGAAGGCAGATGCTCTATCCAACTGAGCTACAGGCGCGACCAGCCAGACGGTAGTCCGCGCACCGCAGCGGCGCAAGCGTGGGAATGTGGCTTGCACGTTTGACCGTCCGGCATGCGGTTGCTACTTTGCCTCGCCGTCGTCGCCTACGCCATGCGTCCGTTCATCCACGAAATCCAGACCGCGCACACGCCCGAATCGCTCGTGGAAAATCTCCGCGCTGAATCCGGCGTGATGCTCCTGCGCAGTCTGCGGCTCGACGCGTCGTCGTCGCGTTACTCGTTCGTCGTCGCGCGTCCATTCCTCACCTTCCGCGCCCACGGTTCGCGCTGCGAAACCATTTTTGCCAACTCCCAAACCACGTTCGGCAACCCGTGGCACACGCTCGACGCCCTCATGGCGCGCTACGAACTGCTCGACGAAGCCGACTTGCCGTTTCCGCTTGGCGGCTGCTTCGGCTACTGGGGTTACGACCTCAAAAACTTCGTTGAGCCGAAACTTCCCCGCCGCGCGGTTAACGATTTGGAGTTGCCCGATTGCCACGTTGGTTTCTACGACAGCCTTGTCGTCTTTGATCATCAACTTGGCAAAACTTTCATCGTCAGCACCGGCCTCGATGCTGATGGCTCGCGCAGTGAAGCGCGGGCGAAATCGCAGTTAAATTTCTGGCGCGATCAAACCGCGCGCGACGCCTCATCAAACTCAAAACTCAAAACTCAAAACTCAAAACTCCCTGCGCACCCCGTTGCAAACATCACGCGCGCCGACTTTCTGACCGCCGTCGCCCGCGCGCAGGAATTCATCCGGCTCGGCCACATTTACCAAGTCAATTTATCCCAGCGCCTCACCGCGCCGTGCGGCGTTTCCGGCTGGGAATTTTTTCAACGCCTCGCTGACGTTTCACCCGCGCCCTTCGCGGCGTTCCTCGACTGCGGCGAATTTCAAATCGCGTCGTCGTCGCCCGAACAATTTCTCCGCATGAGCGGCGCGCACGTCACCACGCGCCCCATCAAAGGCACGCGCCCGCGTTCGCCCGACGCCACGCGCGACGCCCAGCTCGCCTACGAATTGCAGACGAGCGCGAAGGAACTCGCCGAACTCGTGATGATCACCGACCTCCTCCGCAACGACCTCGGCAAAGTCTGCGACTACGGCAGCGTGACCGTCCCCGACCTCGCGCGCCTCGAGCGCTTCGCGCAAGTGCAGCATCTCGTCTCCACCGTCGAGGGTCGGCTGCGCGCGGACGTGACGCACTTCGCGGCGTTTGCCTCGTGTTTTCCCGGCGGCAGTATCACCGGCGCGCCGAAGATTCGCGCGATGGAAATCATTGATGAACTCGAACCCGTCACGCGCGGCCCCTACACCGGCGCGCTGGGTTACTTGGGCTTCAATCGCGAAAGCCAGTTGAGCATCACCATCCGCACCGCCATCGTGAAAAATAATTTTGCCCACTGCCACGTCGGCGCCGGCATCGTCGCAGACTCGCAACCGGAAATGGAATTCGCCGAGACGCTGGCGAAAGCCGCAGGCTTCGTGGCGGCGTTGAACGCAACCGCGCGCGTGGCGGAAATGGAAATTGCGTGACGCGGGTGGAGGCAAAAGTTCTCCCTCACCTCAGCCCTCTCCCGCTGGGGGCGGGTTAGGGTTAGAGTGAAAATGTTGCGAGTCCCAAAGCCGTTATCTTTTTCAAAACTCCAGTCGTCAGTTTTTCTTCGCACCTAGCCGATCCACCGCCACCGCCGCGAGGATGACGATGCCTTTGATGACCTCCTGCCAGAACGGCGAGACTTCGAGCAGCACGAGGCCGTTGTTCAACACGCCGATGATGAGACAGCCCAGCACCGTGCCGGGAATTGAGCCGCGCCCGCCGCTCAACGACGTGCCGCCGATGACCACCGCCGCGATGGAATCCAGTTCGTAGCCGAGTCCCGCCTTCGGATCGGCGGCGTCGAGGCGCGCCGTCAAAATCAAGCCCGCCACCGCCGCGAGTCCGCCGCCGAGCGTGTAGACCCACACTTTCACGCGGTCTACGCTCAACCCCGCGAACGCCGCCGCTCGCTCGCTGCCGCCCACCGCAAAAATGTAGCGACCGAGCGTGGTGTGCACCGACACGAGATAAAAAATCACCGCGAGCGCGGCGGAAATCAAAACCGCCATCGGCAAGCCGTGCCAGAAGCCCGCGCCCATGAAACCAAAATCCGCGCCGAGCGCCGTGATGGGAAAACCACCCGTCCACAATTTCGTCAGCCCGCGTCCGATGCTCAACATCCCCAGCGTGGCGACGAACGGCGGCAGTTTGAATTTCGTGATGGCCACGCCGTTGAACCAGCCAAGTGCCAGTCCCGTGAGCAGCCCCGCCACAATCGCGCCGACCACGGTGAACTGCATTTGCAACCCAAGAAATTTCAGCGCGAGACCGTTCTTCAACAGCCCCGCCGCGACCGCGCCGGACAAGCCGAGGATCGCGCCGACTGATAAATCAATTCCGCCGGTGAGAATGACGAGCGTCATGCCGATGGACAGGCAAAGGTTCACCGAGATTTGCAGGAGAATGTTTTGCCCGTTCGCCAGCGTGAGAAAATTAGGCGCGCGCCAGCTTAAAAAAACAACCATCACCACCAGCGCGAGCAGCGACTGGAAGCGAGCGAGTGAGGCTTGAGTCGTGGGTTTCATTTCACAGTCACTTCAATGGGGACAACCTTGAGCGGTTTCAAATCGCTGGACTCGTCGTTCACTTCCGCGCAGCCGGCGAAGGAAATCGTCGCGCCGACTTTCGCCGCCGCGCGCAGCTTCGGTTGCACGCGCGTCTCGACGAGGTGATTCAGCGCTTCCGAGATGGCGTTGAAGTCCTGCGAGTTCGGGTAGTCGTTCACGTTCAGCAAGCCCGTGCCGTCGCGCACCGCGTTGCCGAACAGCAGCCCGACTTGCAGCGAAATCTCCGCAGTCGTCGCGCCGTCCGTGACCGCGAGCGAAACCTCATCCTCGCTCACCGTTAGCACTCGTCCTTGGCCGCGCACGAAATAAGTATAGCTCTCGCTCACGCCCACACTGCGCGAGAATTGTTTCTTCGCCGTGACTGCGTTTGTGCGAATCGCGGGCAGCAACGTTTCCGCGGTCACTGCTTGGTTGAGCGATTTGAGCAAGCGTTCGCTCCAAAACTTTTCCGCGAACTCGGTGGGATTAAAAGTTGCCGCCGCCTTTTCCTCCGTCGCCTGCTTCAGCGACACGACGTGAAAAAGCGGAAACCGCCAGCAGATGCCGGCGGTCGCCACGATTGCAATGAGCCATGTCAGGCCGCGCATGAGTTAAAGTTCCGCGCGACTATTTCTTACCGTAGTCGCCATACTTGCTCACGTTCTCGTGCGTGACGAGTTCCACCTTCACGGGAATCTTCTGTTGGAAATCGCGTTTGCCCTTGATGTATTCGTCGGCGTATTCGGCGGAGTTGCGCGCCATCGTCTTGGGGAACTGCATCCCAGTCGCGGCAATTTTTCCTTCGGCAATCAACTTCACCACGTCGTCCGCGCCGTCGAAGCCAAACACTTTCACTTTGTCCGCTTTGCCCGCGCTGACGAGCGCTTGATACGCGCCCATTGCCATGGAGTCATTGCCGCAGAACACGGCTTTCACGTCGGGATTCTTTTGCAGAATGGATTCAAAAACTTCCAAGCCCTTCGCGCGATCGAAGTCCGCGCTCTGCTGCGCGACCATCACCAGATTGGTGTAGCGATCCACGACGCTGTGAAAACCTTTCGAGCGATTCCAAGTGTTGTTGTCGCCCACAATGCCGAGCAGCTCCGCATATTTGCCTTCCTTGCCGACCGTCTTCACAAAATATTGACCGAGCGCGACGCAGCCGGAGTAACTGTCGGACAACATCTGCGCCGTCGCCGCGTTGGTGGAATTGATCTCGCGATCAATGCAGAACACCGCGATGCCTGCCGCCTTGGCCTTCTGCACGTTGGCGACCGAGCCGTTGGCGTCCGTGGGATTGAACAGCACCGCCTTGTAACCGCCCGCGATGAGATTCTCGAAGTGCGACGCCTCCTTCGCGGTGTCGTTCTGCGAATCAAAGATGACCGCGTTGTAGCCGAGTTCAATCGCGCGCGCCTTGGCGGTTTCGCCGAGGACGACGAACCACGGATTGTTGAGCGTTGAAATGACGACGGCGATTTTCTGTTTGGCAACGGGAGTTTCCGCCGCGTGGGTGACGACGCTGGCAACGCACAGCGCGAGCGAGAGCAAAAGTGATTTCATGCGCGCAGCCTGCCAGCACTTGCGCCGCAAGTGAATCCCAAACTTGTTGCAACTCTGAACGTGACGCTGCGCCGCACGGTTGGCAACATCGTCCCGTATTTTCCGTCAACTCTGATTCATATGAATAACGTGAACCTCAAACCGCCCGTCCTCGGCGTCATTTACGGCAACCGCGACTTTTTCCCCGACCAGCTCGTCACCGAAGCGCGAGCGGATTTCGCAAGAGTCTTCGCCAAGTTCGGCATCAAGGCCATCCAACTTGGCGAAAGCGATTCCAAACTTGGCGGTGTGGAGACGCACAACGACGCGCGCAAGTGCGCCGAACTGTTTCGCAAACACGCGGGCGAAATTGACGGTGTGCTCGTCGTGCTGCCGAACTTCGGCGACGAGAAGGGCGTGGCCGACACGCTCAAGATGTCCAAGCTCAATGTGCCGGTTTTGATCCAGGGTTATCCCGACGACATGAAGCAGCTTTCGCCCGCGCGCCGTCGCGATGCCTTTTGTGGGAAAATATCCGTGACGAACAATCTCGTGCAGGCAGGAATAAAATTTTCGCTGACGAGCAAACACGTTTCGCATCCGACCTCGGCGGGGTTTGAGGCGGACTTGCAGAAATTTCTCGGCGTCTGCCGCGTGGTGAACGGCGTGCGCGGCGTTCGGCTCGGCGCGGTCGGCGCGAGGCCGGGGGCATTTAACACCGTTCGTTACTCGGAAAAGATTCTCGAACGCCACGGCATCAGCGTCACGACGGTTGACCTTTCCGAAATCATTGGCAAGGCGAACAAGCTTGATGCGAACGCGGCAGCGGTCGTTGCCAAGCTCGCGGAGATTCGCGGCTACGCGCCCGCGCCCGGCGTGCCAGCGGAAAAACTTTTGCAGATGGCCAAAATGGGCGTGACGCTCACCGACTGGATGGACGCGAACCATCTTGACGCCACCGCCATCCAATGCTGGACGAGCGTGCAG
>JBJOPC010000323.1:0-10819 GCA_046050965.1 Verrucomicrobiota bacterium
CATCGCCGGTTTTTCAACGCTCGTGGACACGCACGATGTCGTCATCCGCTACATGAGATTCCGGCGCGGCGCGATGAATCTGTTCGACCGCGACGACTGCCTCGGCGGCCAACCCATCGGCAACATCATTGTGGATCATTGCTCGGCGAGCTGGGGCTTGGACGAAAATCTTTCGATGTATCGCCACGTTTACAAGCCAAAGGGCGCGACGGAATTTTTGAAATATCCGACCATCAACATCACACTGCAATGGAACATTTCCAGCGAGGCGCTGAACACGTTCGGCCACGCGTTCGGCGGCACTTGGGGCGGCAACAACACGGCGTTCCACCACAATCTTTTCGCGTGCAACACCGGTCGCAATCCGAGCATCGGCATGAGCTACGATTTCAATTTCGTGAACAACGTCATCTTCAACTGGCGTCACCGCACGCTCGACGGCGGCGACCAGGGCAGCCGCGTGAACTGCATCAATAATTATTACAAGCCCGGCCCGGTCACGGAAAATTCCGTCACCAACCGCATCGGCCTGCCGCAGTCGTCCACGTTCAAACCGGACATGACAGTGCGCTACGGCAAATGGTTCGCCGCCGGAAACATCGTCGAGGGCAACGACGACGTGACGCAAGACAATTGGAACGGCGGCATCCAGTTCAAGGCCGGCGGCACGGAGGAAAATCCCGATTACGAAGCGGGCGACGTGACGAAGAAATTGATTGAACGCGTCCGCGTCAACGAACCGTTCCCGATGGCGGCGATTCAAACCCAGTCTGCGAAGACGGCGCGCGAGTTGGTTTTTGCCAACGCTGGCGCGACGTTGCCGAAGCGCGACTCCGTGGACGAACGCGCCGTGCGCGAAGCAAGCACGGGCAAGGTTGATTTTGAAAAGGGAATCATCACCGACGTCGCGCAAGTCGGCGGTTATCCCGAATACAAGGGCGAGCCATTCAAGGATGTCGGCGCGGATGGAATTCCCACGGCATGGAAAACGAAGTTCAATCTGGACACCAACGACGCCACGCTCGCGCAAAAAGATTTGGCAGGCGACGGCTACACCGTGTTGGAAAAATATCTCTACGGCCTCGACCCCCGGAAAAAAGTTGAGTTGCCCTGACGCGTCGGCAAATTTCCCCCGCATGGCCATCGTCTATCGTCTATTGTCTGTCGTCCGCTGCGTCCCAATAGTTGCATTGGCCCTATTCGTCTCCTCACTCCGCGCCCAAACCAACCTCCCGCTCGACTTCTCCACCTGCGGCTACGCTAGCCAGTCCGCGCCCATCCCGCTCGCGCCCGTCCGCGTTACCGTCGCCCCCGCGCGCGGCGATGAGACCGCGCTCATTCAACGCGCCCTTGACCACGTCGCCGCGCTCGCGCCGGACACGAATGGAATTCGCGGCGCAGTTCTACTGCTCGCTGGTCGCCACGAAATTCTCGGCGGCTTGCTTATCCCCAACTCCGGCGTCGTTCTGCGCGGCCAAGGCGTTGATAAAACCATCCTCGTCGCCGCTGGCCTCGACCGCCGCACTGCCATTCGCGTCTTCGGCCAAAATGATTCCGCCGTTGCGGACGCGAATTTGAAAATCACCGACGACGCCGTTCCCGTCGGCGCAACCAGTTTTCATTTGGCCGACGCGAGCAGTTTGAAAATCGGCGACTCCATCCGCGTCACCCGCCCCAGCACCACCAACTGGATTGCGCAACTCCACGCCAGCGAAATGGGCGGCGGCGAAGGCGGCGGTTGGCATCCCGGCACGCGCGACCTTGCGTGGCATCGCACCGTGAAATCTATCGAGGGAAATCTCGTTACCCTCGACGCGCCCATCACAACCGCCGTGAATTCTGATGCGCGCATGAGTCCCATGAGTCTCATAAGACGCATAAGTCACATAGGCCTCGAAAGCCTCACCCTCGAATCCACCTACAACGCGCAAAATCTCAAAGACGAAAACCATTCCTGGTGCGCCGTCACGATGGAAAACACCGCCGACAGTTGGGTGCGCCAAGTCACGTTCAAACACTTCGCTGCTTCCGCTGTGGCCATCTACGAAACGTGCCAACGCATCACCGTGCAAGATTGCGTTTCGCTCGCGCCCGTTTCCGAAATTGGCGGCTACCGTCGCCACACTTTTTTCACGATGGGCGAGCAGACGCTCTTTCTCCGCTGCTTTGCCGAACACGGACGCCACGATTTTTCCGTCGGCCACTGCGCTGCCGGGCCGAACGCCTTCGTTCAGTGCGAAGCGCGCGAAGCCCTCGACGACTCCGGCCCCATCGAGAGCTGGGCGAGCGGCGTCCTCTACGACAACGTAATCATTGACGGCAACGCCCTCACGCTCGGCTATCGCGCAGGCAACAATGCCGGCATCGGCTGGAGCGCGGCGAACTGCGTCTTGTGGAATTGCAGCGCGTCCGTCATCCGCTGCTGGAACCCGCCCGGCGCGACCAACTGGAGCTTCGGTTCGTGGGGCAGCTTCGAGGGCGACGGCGTTTGGCGCAGCTCGAATAATTTCCAGAAGCCCGCCAGCCTGTTCGCCGCGCAATTGAAGAGCCGCCTCGGCGACTCCGCCGCTGCGCGCCTCCAACTCATGCCGCGCGACCACGAAGAATCCAGCAACCCCGCCGTAGAATCCGCCCAAGCCCTCGCCGCCTCCTCCCATCAACCCGCACCCCAACTCCGCGATTACATTTCCAACGCCAGCCAACGCGATTTAATTCCCAGCGAACCCGGCGACGCCAAATACGCGGAAGATTTTCCCGTTCCCCACTCCGCACTCCGCACTCCGCACTCCGCACTCGTCATCACCAACGGCTGGCTCACCATTGACGGCAAGGTCGCCATCGGCGGAACCGCCGCCGTGACGTGGTGGCGCGGCAGCATCCGTCCCGACGAAGCCGACGACTTCGGACTCGCCGTCACACGCTTCGTCCCCGGTCGTGTCGGACGCGGCTTCACCGATGACCTCCGCGAAGTTGCCGACGCCCTCGTTGTCAGCAGCCGCGTCGCCCTCGATCACAACTACGGCCTTTGGTATGACCGCCGCCGCGACGACCACGAACGCATCCGCCGCATCAACGCCGACGTGCTGCCGCCATTTTTTGAAATGCCCTTCGCCCGCAGCGGCGAAGGTGCGGCGTGGCTCGGCTTGAGCCAATACGATCTCACGAAATTCAATCCGTGGTATTGGTCGCGCCTTCGCGAGTTCGCCACCATCGCCGACGAACGCGGCCTCGTGCTGTTCCATCAAAATTATTTCCAACACAACATCCTCGAAGCTGGCGCGCACTGGGCAGATTCCCCGTGGCGTTCGGCGAACAACATCAACCACACCGATTTCCCCGAGCCGCCGCCTTACGCCGGTGACAAAAGAATTTTCCAAGCTGAATTGTTTTACGATGTGACCCATCCCATTCGCCGCGCGTTGCACGAGGGCTACATTCGCCAATGCCTCGACAACTTCACGAACCACGCCAACGTCATCCAGTTCACCAGCGCCGAGTTCACCGGCCCGCAACACTTCGTCGAGTTCTGGCTGGACACCATCAACGCGTGGGAGCAGACACACCCGCGCACCAAACCCATCATCGCCTTGAGCTGCACCAAAGACGTGCAAGACGCCATCCTCGCCGACACCGCGCGCAGCGCGACCGTGGACGTGATTGATTTCCGTTACTGGTGGCGCACCGACAAAGGCGAGTTCGCCCCGCCCGGCGGCCACAACCTTTCGCCCCGCCAGTTCGAGCGGCAATGGAAAGGCGGCAAGCCCAACGACGCCAACCTCGCCAGCATGGCCGCCGAGTATCGCGGGAATTTTCCCACCAAGCCGTTGCTCTGCGACTTCGACGCCGCCGGTTGGGCGTGGGTTTGCGCCGGCGGCTCCCTGCCCCGCTTGCCGAAAACCACCGATACCAACTTGCTCGCCGCCATTCCTCGCATGACACCCGCGCCCGAACTCGCCACCGCTGGCCGCTGGGTGCTGCGCGAAGCGGGGAAACAACTTTTGATTCACGGTGGCAGTCGCACCTTGGACTTGTCCCACGAGACCGGCACGTTCCGGGTGAACGTGGTCAACCCCCGCACCGGCGGCGCCACCCCCGGCGCCACCGTGACCGCCGGAAGTTCCGTGACCCTGCCAGACGCCGCCGTGGTTTGGCTAATCAAAGAAAACTGACCCCGCACGCACTCTGTAACCGATAGTGCCAGTTCCGACAGGGGCATTCCTGCCGGGAAAAGTGCCGCCGATAGGTCTGCCGGAGGCATCCCGGCTTGGCAGGACACCGTATTCAGTCCTGAATGACCCATCCCGGCTTGGCAGGATACCCCATTCAGACCTGTCGGAGGCATTCCCGCCGGGCAGGATGCCGAAAACAGTCCTACAGACCACAATCCGCTTGAGCAGAATGCCTCCTACAGGACTGTTTATGCCATCCTGCCAGACAAAAGTGAGACATACAGTCACACCAACTTTACAATTTTCTAGCAAAGTCGCGGTTTTAGGCTGAAATGCTCAAAAAACGCCATCCGCCCGGCTCTTGTGGTGTCTGTTGAAAGCATGACGGACGGCTTGGCAGCCGTTTTGGAGTGCGGCGACACGTCGCCGCTTTCCCACTGGGAGACATGTCTCCCAGTTCCAAAGCGCGGACATGTCCGCGCACTCCAAAGCACCGGGCCGGACGGGACTGGGTTTGATGGCGGGCGGGTTTCCCAGCGCGGAAGCGTGGGGATGTTTTCATCTTAAGAAACTAAAACGTTAATAACGCTCTTGTAGAATGTCGCTGCAATCTTTACGGATGCTGGCTTGATGCTAACGGACTTTGCTGGTGTGCACTGAAACAACTTACCTAACTGCTTAACGTCATTGTCTAAGAACTTCGTTGCTCCCGTGCCGTGAACGATTGAATTTCGTCGCGCGTATAGCCAGTCAGCATAGCCACAGATTGAGTAGGGAGTCTTTTTTTTGGGCTGAGGTTTCATGTGATCGTAGATATCTCCTGTTGCGATATTCACTCGAGGCTGATTCCAATGGCCTTCATCCGGCTTGAAGACATCAAAAAGCTCTTTGAGCTTCTTGGAATGTCTTTCTCTAAGAACAGTGTTTCGTAATCCATTTTTGAGTTTGTTTTCGAGGGCGCTTTGGAGGGTTGCGCTATGTAACAATAATTTGAGTAATTCAGCTTCTGTGACTTGTTGTGTCAGGTTTTTAGATGCCTCCGAAACCAGCAATTCTTCCCTGCAATTATCCAATATCATTTCATCAACCATCGAATCAAATCGATCCACTAGATTTGTAAACGCGAGTTTTTGCAGATGACGGCGACTCTTATCGGCCAAACCTTCTAATTCGGCTGTCGCGGGAAGAATTTCGTTTTCAACAAACTTTCTAAATGTTTCGAGGTTGTCAGTTTTCATGCGTTTAATTTGGTTTGGTTGTTTGTTTCTGCGTCGCTTCCGTCTGCTTCCGCCAGTTGTCCAGCCGCTCCTTGATTTTCTTTTCCACGCCTTGCTCGGTGGGTTCGTAGTAGCGCTTGGCTGCGCCGAGATAATCCTGCGCCACGAAATGGTCTTTGCCGTCGTGCGCGTATTGGTAGCCCACGCCGTGGCCGAGTTGCTTCGCACCTTTGTAATGGCCGTCGCGCAGGTGTTCCGGCACGGCGAGCGTGCGGCCGGATTTCACGTCGGCGAGCGCGGCGTCAATGGCGGTGATGGCGGTGTTGCTCTTGTTGGCGGTGGCGATGTAGATGGTGGCCTCGGCAATCGGGATGCGCGCTTCCGGCCAGCCGACGAATTCGGCGGCTTGATGCGCGGCGTTGGCGAGCACGAGCGCCATCGGGTCGGCCAAGCCCACGTTTTCGGCGGCGCAAATCATGATGCGGCGCGTGATGAAGCGCGGGTCTTCGCCGGCGTGGATCATCTTGGCGAGCCAGTAGAGCGCGGCGTCGGGGTTGCTGCCGCGCATGGACTTGATGAAGGCGGAAATGGTGTCGTAATGCGCGTCGCCATCGCCGTCATACACGACGGCCTTTTTCTGAATGCTTTGCTCGGCGACTTCGAGCGTGATGCGCACCGCGCCGTCGGCGTCGGGCGGCGTGGTGAGCGCGGCGATTTCGAGGGAGTTCAATGCTTTGCGCGCGTCGCCGTCGGAAAGTTTGGCGAGGTGATGTGCGGCTTCCTTGGCGATTTTGATTTTCAGGTAGCCGATGCCGCGGTCGGCGTCAATGAGCGCGCGCGAAATCAGTTCAAACAAATCGCCTTCAGAAAGCGGGCGCAGCTCGAAGATTTGCGAGCGCGAGACGAGCGGGGCATTGACGAAGAAGAACGGGTTGTGCGTGGTCGCGCCGATGAGCCGGATGACGCCGCTCTCGACATCGGGCAGCAACACGTCCTGCTGCGCTTTGTTGAAGCGGTGGATTTCGTCAATGAAGAGGATGGTGCGCTGGCCGGAGTTTTCGAGGCGGTTGTGCGCGGCGGCGAGCACGCGGCGCATATCGGCGACGTTGGATTCCACGCCGGAGAGCCGCTCGAACTTGCACTTGGTCTGGCGGGCGATGATCTGGGCGAGTGAAGTCTTGCCCGTGCCGGGCGGCCCGAAGAAGAGGAGCGATTCGATGCGGTCGGCTTCGATAGCGCGGCGCAAAAGCTGGCCGGGCGCGAGGATGTGCTGCTGGCCGACGTATTCGTCGAGATTGCGCGGGCGCATCCGCGCGGCGAGCGGGGAGTGCGTGGGCATCTCGGAGGCGACGGGAGTTTGCGGCTGGGTTTCCGCTGGAGTTGAAAAAAGTTCGTCGCGCGCCATGCGGGAAAGTTAATCGGACAAGCATCAGAAGTCCGAACAAAAAAAAATACCCCACCTCGGCCGTGTGGAATGGTTCCTTTGAACATGTTATATAAACATGTGAAGCAGGCGTGGCTGATTTCGACTTCCAGTGAAGGCATGTCGGCCTCGGCCTTACGCTTGTGCCTCAGGATCGTAAGAATACGGTTCAAGGACTTAATTCCGATCGCGCACCAGGCAGGGTAAAAACTAAAAATTCAAATGCTTTGAAAGAACGCCGCTGACGAAGCTGTTATCGTCCGGTGCCTGACTTTTCTCAAGCACTTTTTTGCAACATTTTTTGCGCGCGACGAATCTTTTTAATTGCGGCTTTAATTTTTCCGTGCGCTCGGCTACATACACGCCTGCATTTTTTATTTTTATGAGCCAAAAAACTTTTACGCAAACACATGTCGGCATTTTGATGGGCAGCGATTCGGACTGGCCGGTGATGAAAGCCGCCGCCGCCGCGCTCGCCGAGTTCGGCATCGTCTCGGAAGCCACCGTCATCTCCGCGCACCGCGATCCGCACGGGCTGGAGAAATACGCGAGCAGCGCGGTCAAACGCGGCTTGCGCGTGATCATCGCGGGCGCGGGCGGCGCGGCGCATTTGCCGGGCGTGACGGCGGCGTTCACCACCTTGCCCATCATCGGCGTGCCGATTCAGGGCAAGTCCATGGACGGCCTCGACTCCCTCCTCTCCATCGTGCAAATGCCACCGGGCGTCCCCGTGGCGACGGTGGGCGTGAACGCCGCGCGTAACGCCGGCCTGCTCGCCGTGCAAATCATCGCATCCGGCGACGCCAAACTTCAGGGTGAACTCGTGAAGTTCAAAGTGCAGCTCATGGAAGAATCGCGCGCGAAGAATAAAACGTTGGCGAACGGCTAGAATCGCGCGGCTGCTCGTCTCGCCTCGATTTTCCAAAACGATGACGTTCAAATTTGGAGTGCGGCGACGTGTCGCCGCTTTGTAACTGGGAGACATGTCTCCCAGTTACAAAGCGCGGTTATGCCCGCGCACTCCAAAGCTGGGCGTCGCTCTCCCGAATCGCCGCTTGACCAAAAGTCCGGCGGCGACTATAGAACCAGCGTCCCTTCAGCCAACCAAACAGGAGATTCAGGCTTATGACATTGACCAAACGCGATATCGTCGTCCGCGCCAGCAACGAAACCGGACTCACCCAGCAACAAGTCTTCAGCGTCGTCCAGAAGACTTTTGATCAAATCACCGAAGCCCTCGCGCACGGCGACGGCGTGGAACTCCGCAACTTCGGCGTCTTTGAAGTCCGCGTCACCAAGCCCCGCGTCGGACGCAACCCCAACAAACCAGAGACCGACGTGCCGATTCCCGCCCGCTGCGTCGTGAAATTCAAAGCCGGCAAAGAAATGCGCGAACTCGTGCTCAAGCGCCCGCCGGCGGTGAAAAAATAAAACCGCCAAACGCCATGAAGGACACCACCAAGCGGTCGCTGCTTCGCGGAGTTCACATCGTTTGCGCGCTGCCGATAGTCGGCTACATCTACGGCCCGCCAGCGGAGACGGTTCAATACCTTCCCTATTTTCGGTTCATCTATTTTCCCGTCGTGGTGCTTTCGGGACTTTGGATGTGGAAAGGCCCGGCCATTCGCAGACTTTTTTCGAGAAACTAGCGCGACGGAGACGTTCGTCCAGCAGCTCGCCGCCAATTTCTTCCGCCGCAGTTCTGCCAAACAGGTTTTTGCTTTTGCCCTTTTCTTTTTGCCTTTAACCTCCCGCATGGCTTTAGAACGACTGCCCGGTTTCCGCGACTTTTATCCCGAACCGCTCCCCCACACCGACGTGTGGAGCTGCGACGCCCGCCAACACATCTTCGCCAAATGGCGAGAGACCGCCCGCCGCTACGGCTTCCGCGAATACGACGGCCCGCCGCTCGAACCGCTCGAACTTTTCACGACCAAGTCCGGCGAGGAAATCGTCAAACAACTTTTCGACTTCACCGACAAGGGCGAACGCCACATCGCGCTCCGTCCCGAAATGACGCCCACGCTCGCCCGCATGGTCGCCGCGCACGAACGCAATTACAAAAAGCCCATCAAGTGGTTCGCCATCCCGCAACTCTTCCGCTACGAGAAACAGCAGAAAGGTCGCCTGCGCGAACACTTCCAGTTCAACGCCGATGTCTTCGGCGAGAACGATGCCGCCGCCGATGCCGAACTCATCTGCCTACTCGTGGACACCCTCCGCGCGCTCGGCCTCACGAAGGACGACTTCGTCATTCGCTTAAGCAGCCGCAATGCGTGGCAGGATTTTTTTGAAACTCGAAACTCGAAACTCGAAACTCGAAACGATTCCGACGCCTACGAGTTTTATCAAGTCATAGACAAACTCGAACGCGCCGCGCCAGAACAATCCGAGAAAAAAATCGACGCACTCGGCATTTCCCTCGCCGCTGTCAACGACTTCAGCTCCAAAGGCGAACCCACCGCCGAACTCGCCTCCATCATCGCCAACCTCACCGCGCGCGGTCTCGGCGATTTCGTGAAAGTGGATTACCAAGTCATTCGCGGCCTCGCGTATTACACTGGCGTCGTGTTCGAGGCGTTTGATCGCAAAGGCGAGTTCCGCGCCATCGCCGGCGGTGGACGTTACAACAATCTCGTGAAGTTAATCAGCGGCGGCAAAGTGGATTTGCCCGCGCTTGGCTTCGGCATGGGCGATGTCGTGCTGTTGGAAATCCTCAAAGCGCGCGGCCTGCTACCGAAGTTCGACGCCACCACCGACGTATTTGTGATGATCGAAGATGAAACGCTGCGCCCGCAGTCGCTGAAACTGATTCACGATTTGCGCGCCGCTGGTTTCGCCGTGGACTACGCGCTCACCGCAACGAAATCCGACAAACAATTCAAACGCGCGCAGGAACTCAAAGCCACCTACACCGCCAAGCTCGACAACGACGCCTACGCGCGCATCCGCAATTTAAAATCCCGCGAAGAAATCGTCTGTGGCGTGAACGACGCCATAAACCACTTGCGCTAAACGTCACAGTGCCTTCGCCGCGATGTCACGACGGAACTGCGCGCCATCAAATTGGATGCACTTCACGGCGGCGTAGGCAGCGGCTTGCGCGGCGCGTAAATCTTTGCCAAGCGCGGTCACGCCAAGGACGCGACCGCCGTTCGTGACGACTTGGCCGTCCTTCAAAGTCGTGCCCGCGTGGAAAACTTTGGTGTGTGGCAGCGCATTCGCCGCGCCGAGGCCGGTGATGACTTTGCCCTTCGGATAATTCCCCGGATAACCACCGCTCGCCATCACCACGCACACGCTCGCGAGCGGACTCCATTTCAATTCGTGCCGCGCCAACGTGCCGCTCGCACTCGCGTCGAGCAACTCGACCAAATCATTTTCCAACCGCGTGAGATAAACCTGTGTCTCGGGATCGCCGAAGCGCGCGTTGAATTCCAAAATCTTCGGGCCTTTATTCGTGAGCATCACGCCGGGATACAGCAGACCGCGATAATCAATTTTCTCCTCGATGCAGCCGCGCATGAACGGGTCGAGAACTTTCGCGGCGACGTCGGCGAGCTGCGCGTCGTTCAAAAATGGAGTCGGCGAATACGTTCCCATGCCGCCGGTGTTCAGGCCTTCGTCGTTGTCGAGCGCGCGTTTGTGGTCTTGCGATGTGGGAAAAATTTTCGCGGTCGTTCCATCGCACAGCGCGTGCATCGAGACTTCGATGCCTTCGAGAAATTCCTGAATCACCACGTTCGCGCCCGCTGCGCCGAAGGCTTTGCTGACCATGATTTCATCCACGGCTTTCTCGGCTTCGGCTTGATTGGTGCAGATCAAAACGCCTTTGCCAAGCGCGAGGCCGTCGGCTTTCACGACGCATTTTCCGTCGAGCGTGGCGCAGAATTTTTTCGCCGCCTTCACCTCGGAAAAAGTTCCCGCCGCCGCCGTGGGGATGCCGTATTTTTCCATGAACCTTTGCGAGAAAACTTTCGAGGCCTCAAACTGCGACGCCTTCTGATTCA
>JBJOPC010000324.1:0-2897 GCA_046050965.1 Verrucomicrobiota bacterium
GAAGCCGACGCGCAGGATTTCCCGCGCCGTGCCCTCGAAGGTGGTGTTCAAGACGTTCGTATCGTGCCACTCGACGAGCACAGCCACGCGCACGACGGCGTTCGCGACGGGCGGGTCAATCTCCGTCGTCGTCGTATAACCGGTGGTGTTGAAGTTCGGGTAAGCGCCGTTCGTCGGCGCGAGCGCCGTGCCGGTGGATTCCATGTGCGCGGTGTAGAACAATCCGTTCGTCGCGTATTCGGGGTCGAATGCGAACGTCGTCAAGCCGCCGGCGTAACCAGGGTCGTTGTCGAAGCGCGGAAAGACGTCCTCAAAGCTGATGTATTTCGTCCAGCCGTTTGTGGAGAGCGCGTTCGTTTTGTCCACGATGTAGAGGTTGCGGTTGTTGTCGCAAACGAAGAAGCGGCTGGTGCGCGCCACCACGTTCGTCGGCTCGGCTCGCATGAAGTTGATGCGGCTCAACTGGCCGTTCGTCGCGAACACCGGCGGATAGACCGTCAGCGTGCGCGAGGAGAATGGAGAAGTGGCGAAGTTCGTGAGCGTGACCGTCAGGCCGCTCTTGGTGATGACCGGGCCAGCGGGGAACAAGCCCGTGTTCGAAGCGGGCACAACCGTGAGTGTGGCGTTGGACGACGTGGCCGTACCGCAACCGTTGCTTACCGTGACTTGATAATTGCCGCCGTCATTCGTCGTGACCGAGGCGAACGATAGCGTCGCGTTCGTCGCGCCCGCGACGAGCACCGCGTCGTGATACCAGAAATAACTCGGCGATGTTCCGCTCGCCACGACGGAGAGAGACACAAACAAGCCGGCAGAAACACTGCGCGAGTCCGGCTGGTTCGTGATGACCGGCGGAGTGTTGACCGTGATGGTTGCGCTGCCAGACATCGCCACGCCCTGACCAGAGCCGTTCGTGGCGGTGACGGTGTAAGTGCCAGCCGTCGCTTGACCGGCGAAGTTCAGCGCCGCGCCCGTGCCCGCGAGCGAATCCTTCGTGACGCTGCCAAGCTTGAGATAATAAGTATTACCAACTTCCGAGCCGCCGATGGAAACCGTCGCTAGGCTTCCTGTGCAGATTGTGCCGCCGCCGCTGACGGTCTGGATGGTGATGGCGGGCACGGCGGTGACGGTGTTCGTGACGGACACCGCGCCGAAAGTGGCGATGATTTGCGCCGAGCCGGAGCTCGCCAACCCGGTGAGCAGGCCGGAGGAACTGATGCTGATGACCGACGGATTGCTGGAAGAGAAACTGGTCTCAACATCCGCCGTGACATCGTTCGTCGAGAACGGGAAGTTCGCAAGCAACGCCAGTTGCACGGCGTAACCGTTGCCGAGCGAGGCTGGCGTCTGGAACGTGAGCGATGTCGGGATGCCGTTCGTGATCCACGCGGCGATGAGGCCGACGTTGTTCGTGTCCAGCACCACGGTGGCGAGCGGCGGCATATGATCCTGATCCATGATGGAGATGCGGTGATACAACACGGAGTTCGTGAGCGAGCCGGCCTTGATGACGCGGTTGTTTGTGTCACCAAAATTATTAATGAGCGCGCCGTTGATGAGACCGGCGTTCGCGGTGGTCGTCCAGATGTTCGCGTCCCAGAACGCCGGGCCTGCGCCTTGATGACAATGGCGGCAATTGGCGGCGAGGTAGGAACGCGCGCGGTATTCGAGGCTGTAGGCGGTGTTCGTGGCGTGCGCGAGGGCGCGGAGCGAGGCGATGGCGGGGATGGTGTTGCTGAAGTAACCGGCGTCGCTCATCGCCTGAATTTCGTTCGTCGTTCCCGAAGCGTAGCTGTAATTCTTGTTCAACTGCGCGGTGTTGAAGCCGAGCGCGTAGCCGCCCTGCGCGGTGTGGCACTGCAAGCATTCGGAGCGGCTGGGATAATGCCAGACCTGCGTGCGCAGAATTCCGCCGCCGCTGTCGTAGATGGTGAATGTTTCGTCGAGTCCGCTCTCGCCGACGAGCGTGGCGTTGGTGGTGTTCGTGCCCCAGCGATAGGTGACGCCGTAAACACCGAGGTCGTTCTTCACGAGCAGGCGCGTCTCCAGTCGCTTGCGCGAGGCGGTGATGCCATTGGTGATTTCGAGTTCAAAATGTTTTATCCAGACCGTGCCGGTGGGGAACGACCAATTGGCGTCGGCGTTGAAAGTGATGTCGAGGTTCGTGTCGGGCACGGAGAACCAGCGCGACTTGATGGCGGTGTCGGACCAGAACGGCACGTTGATGTCGTAGGGCGCGACGCCGCTGGCGGGCGTGAGCGCGGCGAGGTCGGCGAACGCGCCGGTGTCGTAAAGCGTCGGCGGGATCGGCGTGCCGGTCGCGGCGTTGGTGGAGTAGAGGATGCGCTTGATGACGCTGTTCGTGCCGCTCACGAGGTCGGCGTAGAGGATGTCGAGGTTGCTGGGGTCAACGCCGAAGCTGGAGATGCCCGCGACGCCGCCGACGTTGTCGTCCACGAGCAACTGGTCGAACGCGGTCACGTTCGTGCCGGTGTTGCGGATGGCCCAGATGTTTCCCTTGCCGTAATCGCCGTAGATGAACGCGCCGTAAAGTTGCGAGAGCCGCGTGCCGGTGTAGGTGTAGCCGGCGATGATGGCGTATTTGTCTGCCTGGTTTGTTTGTGTGTAGGCATCGAGCGGAATCGGGTTGTCGAATCCGACTGGCACAGGGCCGGACGGGATGTTGTTGGAGCGCTGGAGCGGGCCTTCGAACCAGTTCCAGCCGTAATTTTTTCCGCGCGTGATGATGTCGAGTTCCTCCCAGTTCTGTTCGCCCACGTCGCCGAGGTAGAGGGTGTTGTCAATCGGGCTGAAGGAGAAACGATACGGGTTGCGGAGTCCGACCGCCCAGAACTCGGTGCGGATGCCGGAGAGCACGGCAGAGTAATTCGTGGTGT
>JBJOPC010000325.1:0-2682 GCA_046050965.1 Verrucomicrobiota bacterium
ACCGGCGTGCTCACGCCGGTGGCAGAACTCGACCCCGTGTTCGTGCAAGGCTCGACGGTCGCGCGCGCGACGTTGCACAATGAAGATGAAATCCACCGCAAAGACATCCGCCTCGGCGACACCGTGGTCGTGCGCAAGGCGGGCATGGTCATCCCGGAAATTTTTGAGGTGGTGAAAACCAAACGGCTGCCGGGCGCGCGTGAATTTGATTTGTTCCAGCACGTCGGTGGGAAATGTCCCGCGTGCGGCGGCGCAATCGCGAAGGATAAAATCAAAGCTGTTGCCGGAAAAGTGTTGCGCGAAGAAAACGAAATTGGCGAAGGAGGGAAAGACTTTTTTTCTTCGCCGCCTTCGCGCGACACCGGCTTTGACGAAGAAGTCGCGTGGCGTTGCCAGAACATCGCGGGCTGTCCGGCGCAACTCACGCGGCGCGTGGAATATTTCGCCGCGCGCAAGGCGCTGGACTTGGAATCACTCGGCGGCAGCGTGGCTGAAAAACTGGTCGAGCGCGGCCTCGTCAAAGAACCGCTCGACTTGTTTGATTTGCAACTGGACGCGCTCGGCAAACTGAATCTCGGCACGGATAACGAGCCGCGCACGTTCGGCGAGAAGAACGCGACGAAGATTCTCGACGCGCTGCAACGCGCCAAAACCGCGCCGCTCGCGCGCTGGATTCACGCGCTCGCCATCAGCGACGTGGGCGAGGCCACCGCCAAGCAGCTCGCGTCCACGCACGAAACGCTCGACGCACTCGCAGAGTCCGCCGTGCTGTGCGACATCCGCGACCTCGGTGCAAAGGAAACCGAGCGCGCCGAAATCAGCCCGCGTTCGCGCAAAAACCCGCCCAAGTCCGACGCCGAAAAAGCCGTGCGCCAGCACCGCGACGAGGAACTCAAAGCCGAGATCGCTGCCATCGAAGCGCGGTTGAACGCGGGCGGCTTGAAGGCGAAGCTCGTGGAAGTCGGCCCCGTGGCGGCGGCGAGTGTGCTGGATTTTTTTGCGTCGTCCGGCGGGAAAAAAGTTTTGGCGCGCGTGCGCGAGCTGGGCATTCAACCCGCAAGCGAGCAGGTTTCTGCCGCCGCACCTGCCGGAATTTTCGCCGGAAAAACTTTTGTGCTGACTGGCACGTTGCCCACGCTCACACGCGAGCAAGCGACCGCGAAGATTGAAGCCGCAGGCGGCAAAGTCTCCACCAGCGTGAGCAAAAAAACAGATTTCGTGCTCGCGGGCGAAGACGCTGGCTCGAAGCTCGCCAAGGCGCAGGAGTTGGGCGTGAAAGTTTTGACCGAGACGGAATTTCTGGCGCGGCTGGGCTGAACCGACTTGCCGTTTCAGCGAAAACAAATCTTGCGCACACAATCTTCGAAGTCTGCTGCGCCGCTCAAAATTTTTATTTCCACGCGCACGAAATAAACGGGCAGATCGCGGCGATCAATTTTAGGGAAACGCACGGCGTCTTTTTGCGTGGTGAGGATGAATTCGGCCTGCCGCTTTTTGCTGCGGTTGATGGCGTTTAAAACTTCCTGTTGTGAGAAGCGGTGGTGGTCGGCGAAGCGTTTGGAGTAGACCAGTTCCGCACCGAGCTTCACGAGGCTTTCCTCAAAACTTTCCGGCTGCGCAATGCCGCTGAACGACGCCACCTTGCGACCTTTGAGAAAATTCAAATCCTTGCGCTCGCCGGAAAAAACGTCCTCGAAATACAGCGGATGATGCACGCATTCGATCACGCCCGCCGTGGGATTGTGCTTGGCGATGCGCGCGCGCAAAGCGGCGGTGTCGCCGTCGCTCTTGGTGATGAAAATGACATTGGCGCGGGCGAGGTGCGATGGCGGTTCGCGCAACGTGCCGCGCGGCAAAAGTTTTTCGTTGCCGAAGGGTTGCTGGCGGTCAATGAGCACGATGTCCTGCCGCCGCCCGGCGAGTTTCCAATATTGAAAACCGTCGTCGAGCAGCAGCGTGTCGCAGCCGAATTTTTGAATCGCGTAACGCCCGGCTTTCACACGGTCCTTGTCCACGAGCACGACGACGTCTTTGAGATTGGACGCGAGCATATAGGGTTCGTCACCGGCGGTCTCGGAATCGAGCAGCAGATTTTTGCCGTCGGAAACCACGCGCGGCGGCGTGGTGTCGTCGCGCAGGAGAATTTTATTGAGTAAGCGCGTGTGGAGCGGCGGCGGTTTGGAGCGATAGCCGCGCGAGAGAATGGCGACGTTGCGGCCTTGGTCGCGGAGCGCGCGCGCGAATTTTTCCACGACGGGCGTTTTGCCCGTGCCGCCGACGGTAAGGTTGCCGACGGCGATGACTTGGACGCCGAGCGTGGCGTCGCGGAGGATGCGGACGTTGTAGAGAAAACGGCGGAGCTTGATGACTGCGAGAAAAACTTTGGACAGGACGAGCAAGATTCCACGCGTGAGCGACGCCTCCCAGCCGCGACGTTGTTCGAGAACAACGTCGAGGAAGAAGGTTTCAATCGTTTCGGCCCACGCCCGGAATCTTTCGCGCATCTGACTGTGAATCGTGCCAACGGTGAAAGTGCAGGGCAAGCCAACTGTGCTGCTTCACGCATTACAATTTGAAATTGAACAGCTCTCCGCTACCTTCTGTCCCAATTCGCGTGCGCCAATTTTTTAACATCGCCACCAACGCCTTCATGGAACTCGTGCGGCAACCCGTGTTCCTGCT
>JBJOPC010000326.1:0-5164 GCA_046050965.1 Verrucomicrobiota bacterium
AGGGAGGGGTGGGGCGAATCAGATGAAACGTGCAGAGATCGCGGAACGGTGCAGAAAGACTGGGCGGTTTTTGATTCGTTCGACTTGCCCGATGAATTTGCCATCGCCGTGCGTTCGCATATCGGTTGGAATCATTTACCGCAAGCTGGCACGGCTCGTTACTGCATCGCCGTGTCCTTTGAAGTGTTGCAGGGTGAAGTGCCCATCTACGCGCTCATTGAAAATGAAATCCAGGTTCCCGAGGCCGAAGCGCAAATCATAGTTCCGGCGTCAAGCCAAACATGAGCTGCACCGAATCCATCATCGAGGACACCACCCTGGGTTGGTTCGGTGAGTTGGATTTCGCGCTCTGGCGCGCATCGCGTCTCAAGCCTGTGAATCTGGTGAGAAGTAAACTAAGGATTTTTTATGAGTGAGTTGAAAACATGTTTTAAAAAGGTGGACTATGACCTGAGTGGGTTGCTCCACTACATCGAGATCGGCGATATTGCCTTACCCGATATTCAACGCCCATTCGTCTGGTCAAATGCCAAGGTGCGCGACCTTTTTGATTCCATGTATCGTGGTTTCCCTGTTGGCTATTTTCTCTTTTGGGAGAATGTGACGGGTGGCGCAACAAAACAGATTGGGGTCGGAAGTAAACAGCACACGGTGGCGCGCTTGCTGATTGTGGATGGTCAGCAACGCCTGACCTCCCTCTTCGCGGTCTTCCGTGGTCGCAAGGTCTTGGATGCTGACTATCAGGAACGGCAGATTGAAGTGGCCTTTCGCCCGCGCGACGGAAAATTCGAGGTTGCAGATGCGGCCATCCGTCGGGATCCGGAATGGATAGCCAATATTTCAAACATCTGGGCATCAGGGAAACCAAGTTACCAGATGGTCAAAGGTTTCCTAAAGCAACTAGAAATCAAGGGTGCTTTGAGCGAGCAGGATGAAGAATTGATTAGCCATAACCTGGACCGACTTTTCGATCTGCAAAAATATCCTTTCACGGCGTTGGAAATTGCCGCATCGGTGGACGAAGAACAGGTGGCGGATATTTTCGTCCGCATCAACAGTGAGGGGGTCCGACTGAATCAGGCCGATTTTATCCTGACCTTGATGTCGGTTTTCTGGGACGAGGGCCGCATGGCACTGGAAACTTTCTGCCGGCATTCGCGGCAGGCCCCATCCCCCGGTTCACCAGCCTCGCCGTTTAATCACTTTATCCAGCCCGACCCCGACCAACTCTTACGGGTAGCGGTTGCGGTTGGTTTCCAGCGTGGCCGCCTTAAGAGCGTTTATCAAGTATTGCGTGGTAAGGACATGGAAACAGGAGAGTTTTCTCCGGAGAGAAGGGAGCGTCAGTTCGCCTTGCTTCAAACCTCGCAGGCAGAAGTGCTGGGCCTGACCCACTGGCATCAATTTCTCTCGTGTCTTATCGGCGCGGGTTTTCGCAGCGCGGAAATGATTTCCTCCCAGTCAGCACTGCTTTATGCGTATGCCTTTTATTTGGTTGGGCGAACCCGGTTTTCTGTTCCAGAACATCAGTTGCAGCGTCTGATTGGCCGATGGTTTTTTGCCGCAAGCCTAACCGGTCGCTACACGAGTTCCCCGGAAACGATCATGGACAGCGATTTAAACCGGCTTAAGGAAGTAAAAGACGCAACGGGATTTGCGGCAACCCTTGAGCAAATTATGGCCAACGAACTGACCAACGACTTCTGGACCGTCACTTTACCATCCAATTTGGATAGCTCATCTGCCAGAAATCCTGAACTTTTCGCCTATACTGCGGCCCAGAACCGTCTCGCGGCACCTGTGCTCTTCTCACACAAAAAAGTATCAGAGCTGCTCGACCCGGCGATAAAAACAAAGAAAAAATCCTTAGAGCGTCACCATCTGTTCCCGCGTGCATGGTTGGAACGCCAGGGTGTGAATGACCTAAAACAAATAAACCAAGTGGCAAACTTTGCCCTGCTGGAATGGCCCGACAACATTGATATTAGCGATACCCCGCCATCCGAATATGTTACTCAGATTTGCCCGCGCTTCTCGGACGAAGACTGGAAGCAGATGCATGAGTATCACGCTCTACCGGCGGGCTGGCATAAAATGTCCTACGCTGCGTTCTTGGTTGAGCGACGAAAATTGATGGCAGCTATCATTCGCCGTGGTTTCGAGTCGCTAAAATTGTCATCGGATCTCGCCATGGCAGTCACCGCTACTAGCTCGTCGACAGCCCCTGAGGATACAGAGAGCTGGAAGGCAACGCTTGCAAACCCCAAATTGCAAACTGAATTCCAAGACGAATCCAACGAAGGCGCGAACCCAGATGAACCGGCGCGTTATGAGCTCCGTCGTCGTTTCTGGAGTGCATTCAGGGATCGTCTGGTTGCTAACGGCAGCCAGCTACAGTCGCCGACCCCACCAGCGGAAGCACAGATACGGTTTCCTCGCATAGCCACAGGAGTTCGCCCGTGGGCATGGATGAGCCTGCGTCATGCCAGCGTTGATGTAGGGGTGACATTCAATGGAGTAACCGGACATGAATTTTGGACGGTGATTCAAAATGAGGCCGGGGCAATCGAGCAGGAACTAGGTTGTAAATTATCTTGGGAGGATCATCCTGAAAAAGAATGGGCCTACTTCCAGTTAAGCAATCCATCCGATCCGACAGATGAATCTTTATGGGAAAAACAGCACGCGTGGCTGCAAGACAAGCTTGAAGCCGTTCATCGCGCGGTGCGAGCGCGATTAAAAGAAAAAGATTGAAACCAGGACTTCAAGCCACATGAGCTTCACCGAATCCATCGTCGAGGACGCCACCCTGGGTTGGTTCGGGGAGTTGGATTATGCGTTGCTGCATGGTCAGGTCATCGCCCCCGGTGAAGCGGCGGCGGAACGCACCAGCTTTGGCGAGGCGTTTTTGCCGGAACGCTTGCGCGCCGCGTTGCGGAAGCTGAATCCTAAGTTGCCCGCCGAGGCGCTGGATGAAGCGTTTCGCAAAATCACCATCCCCAGCAGCCCGAATCTCATCGCCCAGAACCGCGCCTTTCACCGGTTGCTAGTGGACGGCATCGCCGTCGAATGCCGCCGCAAGGACGGCAGCATCGGCGCGGAAATTGTCCGGTTGATTGATTTTGCCGACGCGGAGAACAACGACTGGCTCGTGGTGAACCAGTTTACCTTGATCGAAGGCCAGATAAACCGCCGCCCCGACGTGGTGATTTTTATTAACGGCCTGCCGCTGGGCGTAATTGAATTGAAAAATGCGGCGGACGAAAACGTCGACATCTGGCAGGCATTCCACCAGCTTCAAACTTACAAGCAGCAAATTCCGGCGCTGTTCATCCATAACGCCGTGCTGATTATTTCCGACGGCTTGGAGGCACGCATCGGCACCATCAGTGCGGACAAGGAACGCTTCATGCCCTGGCGCACCATCGACGGCGAAACCGTTGCGCCCGCGACCATGCCGCAGCTTGAAGTTTTGTTGCGCGGCGTGTGCGAGAAACGCCGTTTTCTCGACCTGATCCGGCATTTCATCGTGTTTGAAGACGATGGTAGCAATGCCGTCATCAAAAAAGTGGCGGGCTATCACCAGTTCCACGCCGTCAACATTGCCGTGGCGGAAACCATCCGCGCCGCCAGTGCCGGCGCAATGGCTTTGAATGAGAGCGCCGGTTACTTCGCCAAGAAACAGCCCGGCGGCGAAACCGGCGACAAGCGCGTCGGCGTTGTTTGGCACACGCAAGGATCGGGCAAGTCGCTGACCATGGCGTTTTATGCCGGGCGGCTGGTGGTCGATCCGGAAATGGAAAATCCCACTCTCGTCATTCTCACCGACCGGAACGACCTCGACGACCAGCTTTTCGGCACATTTGCCCGTTGCCATGAATTGCTCCGGCAAAAGCCGGTGCAGGCCCAAGACCGGAACCATTTGAAAAAACTTCTCGCCGTCGCGTCCGGCGGCGTGGTGTTCACCACCATCCAGAAGTTTTTTCCCGATGACAAAGGCGGCAAACATCCGTTGCTGTCCGACCGTCGGAACATCGTCGTCATCGCCGATGAGGCGCACCGCAGCCAATACGATTTCATTGACGGCTTCGCCCGGCACATGCGCGACGCATTGCCGAACGCCTCCTTCATCGGCTTCACCGGCACGCCGATTGAAAAAGCCGACGCCAACACGCGCGCGGTGTTCGGTGATTACATTTCCATTTACGACATCCAGCGCGCCGTCGAGGACAAGGCCACCGTGCCAATCTTCTACGAAAGCCGCCTCGCCAAGCTGGAGTTGAAGTCGTCGGAAAAGCCGAAGATTGACCCAGATTTCGAAGAAGCCACCGAGGGCGAGGAATTGTCCCACAAGGAAAAGCTCAAATCCAAATGGGCGGCACTCGAAGCCATCGTCGGCGCGGACAAGCGCATCGGCCTCATCGCCGACGATTTGGTGAAGCATTGGGAGGCTCGCCTCGAAGTCATGGACGGCAAAGCCATGATCGTGTGCATGAGCCGCCGCATCTGCTTTGAGGTTTACGAGGCCATCCGCAAATTGCGCCCAAAATGGCATCACAAAGATGACGAAAAAGGCGTGGTTAAAATCGTGATGACCGGTTCCGCCAGCGACCCACTGGAATGGCAGGATCACATCCGCAACAAACCGCGCCGCGAGGCGCTGGCGAAGCGGTTCAAGGATGGCAAAGACCCGTTCAAAATCGTAATCGTCCGCGATATGTGGCTAACCGGCTTCGATGCGCCGTGCCTGCATACGATGTATCTGGACAAGCCCATGCGCAGCCACGGACTCATGCAGGCCATCGCCCGCGTGAACCGCGTTTTCAAGGATAAGCCGGGCGGGTTAGTCGTGGATTATCTCGGCCTTGCGCACGAACTGAAGCAGGCTCTCGCCACCTATACGGAGAGCGGCGGACATGGTCAGACGGCGATTGACCAGGAAGAAGCCGTCGCTGTCATGCTGGAAAAATACGAGATTTGCTGCGACCACTTCCACGGCTTCGACTGGTCAAAGTGGACGACCGGCAAGCCGACGGAAAAACTCAGCTTGCTTCCGGCGGCGCAGGAATTTATTTACGCGCGCGCAGGTAAGACCAAAAAGCCCGATGAGCATAAACAGAAATTTCTTCGCGCTGTCACCGAGTTGTCGCATTCGTTCGCCCTG
>JBJOPC010000327.1:0-4231 GCA_046050965.1 Verrucomicrobiota bacterium
CATCACGCCGCCCGGAGTCATCCGGGCGGCTTTTGTTTTTGGGAATCGTGCAACGGGGCTTCCGCGTGAGGTTTTGTAACTTTGGTTTGCCAGTGTGGCGGGGTGGTCGTAATTTCCGGGCATGAAATCGTTGCTCTCGCGCATCACCATTGACCCGGCGGTTTGCCACGGCAAGCCGGTCATCCGGGGGCGGCGTTATCCGGTGGAGTCGTTGCTGGAATATCTGGCGGCGGGGGATTCGTTGGAAGATTTGGTGGCGGAGTTTCCTGACCTGACGCGGGAAGATTTGCTGGCGTGTCTGGAGTTCGCGGCGCAATCGCTCAAGGTGAAAAGTCAGCATCTCACGCTGGCATGAAATTTTTGGTGGACGCGCATTTGCCGCCGGGGTTGTGTGCGGTGTTGCAGGCCGCCGGTCACGAGGCGGTGCACACGCGCCAGTTGCCGTCAGAAAATCTGACGACCGACAATCAAATCAACACCTTGTCCGCGCAGCAAAAACGGGTGGTGATTTCCAAGGACACGGACTTCTATTATTCGCACTTGCTCCAAAAAGTTCCTTACAAGTTGGTGCTGGTGCGGACGGGCAACATCGGGGTGCGGGAGTTGAAGGATTTGTTCACGCGCAATTTGCCAGCGATTGAAATGGCGCTGTCAAAACATTCGCTGGTGGAATTGGATCGCGTATCGGTGCGCGTGGTGGTTTAAGGTGGTTTTGTAACTTGCCGCGTCAAGGCGGCGTCTGCCGGGGCATCGTGAAGGTATTTCAACTTGTGACTAAAACTTTTTTCTACGCGGTTGTTTTCATTTTGCTGCTGGCCGGGGCGGAGTCGCGCGCGGCTTTTTTTCTTTCCAAAAAACTTAAGCCCGCCACGGCGGATGAAATAAAACCGGCGGATACTTCGGTGACGGTGCGCGAGGACGCGGAGGGGTTCACGCTGGCGAATGGCATCGTGACGGCGCGCGTGGATCGCGATAACGGGCGACTGGTCTCGCTGAAATATCGCGGGCTGGAGATGCTGGGTCACGGCGGCGGCTATTGGTCGTTCGCGGGGCGCGTGAATTCGGGGTCACAGGTGGGGATGTTCGTGCGCGTGAATCCGGCGACGAATGGCGGCGCGCGCGCGGAGGTGGTATGGCGTTCGCAAATTAATTCAGAGCGCGCGCAGGAAAATCTGGGGCAGGAGTTCCGTTACGCGCTGGGTCGCGGCGAGAGTTGGGTTTACGCAACGGCGGTGTTTCATCACGAGCCGAACCACGCGGCGTTCGGCGCGGGCGAGGGGCGATTCGCGATGAAGTTGAATCCGGAGGTGTTCGATTACATGACGGTTGACGCGAATCGTCGGCGCGTGATGCCGAGCGGCTACGATTGGGATCATGGTTCGCCGCTGAATTTGAAGGAGGGTCGCCGCATGACCACGGGCGTTCACAAGGGCGAGGCGGAACACAAATACGATTATTCGGCGGTGTTGGCGGAGACGCCGAGCTACGGCTGGAGCAGCACGAAGGAAAAGGTCGGGCTGTGGTTCATCAATCCGAGTCAGGAATACATCGGCGGCGGGCCGACGAAGGCGGAGCTCACGGGGCATCTGGACGTGAATCCGGGCGGCTTGCCGACGCTGTTGAATATGTGGCTGGGCAGTCATTACGGCGGCACGGCGGTGAGCGTGGGGACGAATGAAAATTGGACGAAGGTGGTGGGGCCGTTTCTGATTTATTGCAACACGGCGGCGAGTCACGAGGCGTTGTGGAAGGACTCGTTGATGCGCGCGGAAAAAGAAATTTCCGCGTGGCCGTATGCGTGGGCGAGTGATGCCGATTTTCCTACGGTTAAAGACCGCGTGAGTGTGAGCGGGCAACTGGTGTTGCGCGATGCGTTCGCGCCGGATGTGCGCATGAGCAACGTGTGGGTGGGTGTGAGCGCGCCGGATTACACGCCGCCGCCGCGTGGGTTTGGCGGTGGCGGTGGTGGGCGTCGTTGGGGCACGAACGCGCCGCCGTGGCTCGGTAACACGAATCGCCAAGCCGCGCGCTGGCTGAACGTAACGAATGTTGCGCCGACGAATTTTCCGCCGCGCGATGCCGCCGAGACTTTGCGGCGCACGGGAATCCCTGCGTTCGTGGACTGGCAGCGCGACGCGAAGTTTTATCAATTCTGGACGCGCGCAGACGGGCAGGGGAGGTTCACGATTCCGAACGTGCGCGCGGGCAGCTACACGTTGCACGCGATTGCGGACGGCGTGTTGGGCGAATTCACTGTGACGAACGTTGTGGTCGCGGCGGGTGCGGCGAAGTCGCTCGGCGAACTGGCGTGGGAGCCGAAACATTTTGGGCGGACGCTCTGGCAAATCGGCGTGCCGAATCGCGCGGCCACGGAGTTTCGGCATGGCGATGATTACTGGCACTGGGGTTTGTATTTTGAATACCCGAAAGAATTCCCCAACGACGTGAACTTTGTCATCGGCCAGAGCGATTGGCGCAAGGATTGGAATTACGTCCAGCCGCCGCGCATCGGCTCGCGCGATGTGGAGATGGTGGGCGAAGAAGACGAAGAGGCGGGGCCGCAATTGCCGCGCGGCGGTTTGCGGAACGTGGAGCCAACGACTTGGAAAATTCAATTTGAGTTGCCCGACGCCGTGCAAGGCCAAGCGACATTGCGATTGGCATTTTGCGGAACGCACCAAGGCAGCGACGTGAAAGTTTCCGTGAACGGCCAACCTGCGGGCGACACCGGCACGTTGCCCAGCACGAGCGCGATGCAGCGCGACGGCATCCGTGCTTATTGGATTGAGAAACCGCTGACGTTCGATGCCGCCCTGTTGCGGCGCGGGACGAACACCGTCGAGTTGCACTCACGCGGCGACAGTTGGTCGCAAGGCGTGATGTATGACTGTGTGCGGCTGGAATTGGCGGAGTCCACCGCCTCACCCGTGGCTAACCACTAATGGCGATACCATAATTGGTGACCTTTCTCTATTGTCACATCGTTGTTTTAGTTCTGATTCCATCGGTGACGACTTCTGCAACTGAATCGCCTGCGCGGGCGACCAGTTGCAGAAGTTTTTTTTGTCGAAAACGATAGCAAATCTAGGGTTATGCCGTTCACATACACCAAAAGCTTCGCTTATTCCTTGGCTCAAACGTGCAATTGATTCGTTCACGAGAACAATTCCGTTGTCCACGAGTGAAGTTCCCTCGCAAAAGAATAAAGTTTTTCCGCTCACGCACGCGCTTGATTCAAGCAATGAGCAAGTTCCTTAACCCGCGTAGACCATTCCCCAAGGCACGTTGGTGAGGAAGACCGGCAAAAATACTCCTCGCATAACCGTAAATGGTGATGACAGACCAAAATCTTTACCCTATCGTCTGCCCGTTCCCGATTTTCCAATCAACCCAGTCATTGTCTTTATGAAAAAAAGCCTGTTCGTTTCCAGCCTATTCACCTTGGTGACCTTGGCTCTGTTGCTCCTCGTTTCTGGCGCGCGCGCGCAGAATAATACATGGGCTAACACCACCGTCGGCGAGTGGAACACTGCGGGGAATTGGTCGCCCGCGTCGGTTCCCGCGCTCGGCACGAACGTGAATTTTACCGTCGCCACGGCCTCCGCTTACTCAGTGGAATACTCCAACACCATGGCGGCTACGGGGCTGGGAAGTTTGTTTGCGTCCAACACAACTTCTGCCTGCACGCTGTTCATCCGCACGAATGGGATGAACGTCACGAGTTTTCACATTTCGAAAAATTTCAGCGCCACACTGACGAATCGTGGCAGCGGTAGCGCGACCTCTATGACTATGGGACAAGGCGGCAAGCTGACCTTTGCGGCGGGCATGGCGTTCACTAACAGCGGCAGCTTTAGTCTTTCTACCGGTTCGGCGCAAGGAACGGTGGCCAACTTCACGAATAACGGGGCTTACTTCCAATGCGGCGGCGTGACGATGGGCGGCAGCGTGACTCTCAACGGTGGTTTTTATATCAATGGTGGCACCAATCTCTTCAACGGCACGATTAACGTGAACGCAGTGAACACCACGCCCGCACCGTTCGCCCAAGGTTTGGTAATCAACAGCGGTATCGTGACGATGACGGGGTTGAGCATCGGCACTGGTAACACGGGGTCGGCTGGTGGTATCGCGGGCGGCAACGTGACGAACTCTGGAACGTTCATATTGGGCGGTGGCACTGCGGCCAGCACCCGTCCGTGCGCGTTCACGATGAGCGGCGGCATACTTT
>JBJOPC010000328.1:0-5078 GCA_046050965.1 Verrucomicrobiota bacterium
GCGCCCCAGCATTTTTCGCGTTCGTAAATGTGCAGCACGTCTTCGAGCGTGAGCGGCTCGAAAAATAATTTGTCGCTCGTGTCGTAATCCGTCGAAACCGTTTCGGGATTTGAATTCACCATGATGGTTTCAAAGCCATCTTCCTTCAGCGCGAACGCCGCGTGGACGCAGCAGTAATCAAATTCAATCCCCTGGCCGATGCGGTTCGGGCCGCCGCCGAGAATCATCACTTTCTTCGCGGTGTTGCCTTTCACTTCGTCATCGCCGCGATCGTAGGTGGAATAATAATACGGCGTGTAAGCCTCGAACTCGGCGGCGCAGGTGTCCACGAGGCGGTAGCTCGGCACGAGGCCGATGCGTTTGCGCTCGGCGCGGATTTCGTCTTCGGTGGAACCCGTCAAATGGGCGATTTGCCGGTCGGAAAATCCGAGCGACTTGGCTTTGGTGAGTTGTGCGACGTTCATTGAATGCAGACGAAAATAAATCCGGCAAAGCAAACCGCAACGCGCGCGTGGTGTCGAGTTTGAAAACGGGAAATGCGGGTTGAGACGCAATAAAAAACGCCCGGCTTTGCGAGCCGGGCGTTCTTGAATTATTTGGCAGCGAGTCAGGCGCGGGGCGCGAGTTTCTTTTCCACGCGGGATTTTTCCAGCGTTACGTATTTCGGCAGGCCGTTTTCGGTCGGCACTTTGACTTCGCCTTCGACGAGCGGCTTGATGTAGTCCACGAATTTCTCGTTAGGCAGGAAGCCGTCTTCGCTAATCCAATCACGTGGGACGAAGTGTTCCACGTTAGCGATGTCAGCAAGCGGTTGCAGCGCCGTGCCCCACGCGACCGCGCCGTTGGCTTGGGCGTTGCGGGTAATCTTGACCATGAAACCACTCTTGCCATCCACGGCAGCGCGCACGGCGGCGTTGCCACAGGCAACGGCGTTGGCGGCGTCGGTCGCGCTCGCGAAATGTGCGGCGGCGCGTTGGGCGTAGCCGAGCTTCACGGTGCGAGTCTTGAGCTTGATTTTGCCTTGGACGATTTCCGCGAGCTTATCTGCCGCGCCGGAAAGAATGGCGTGACCAAAGGCGTCACGACGGGTTTTGTCCGCACCGATTTCTTCGCCCGCAGAATTTTTCAAACCTTCGCCAACGACGACGATGCAATATTTGTTCGCGGCGACCACTTCCTTCACCTTGGCGAGGAACTTGGCTTCGTCGAACGCAATCTCCGGCGTGAGGATGATGTGCGGCGGGTTCGCGGGGTTGCCCTGCTTGGCCACGACTGTGCCAGCCGCAATCCAACCAGCGGCGCGTCCCATTACTTCGATGATGCAGCACGAGCCGTCGTCCGTGGCCATGCTGCCAACGTCCGCACCGACTTCGATGGCAGTGGCGGCGCAATATTTCACCACCGAGCCGTAGCCGGGGCAGTTGTCGGTGTGCGGAAGATCGTTATCAATCGTCTTCGGCACGCCGATGACGCGGAGGTCGTAGCCGCGTTTGACGGCTTCTTCGTGAATCTTGTGCGAGGTGTCCTGCGAGTCGTTGCCGCCCGCGTAGAAGAAGAAACGGATGTTGTGCGCGGTGAACACCTCGAACAAACGATCCATGTCTTTGGCGGCGGCTTCGGGATTTTTCTTGAAATCAATTTTGTAGCGGCAGGTGCCGAGCGCGGCAGCGGGCGTGTATTTCAAGCCTTCAATCGTCTTGGCTTTCTCGTCGTTGATGTCAATCAACTCTTCGTTAAGAATGCCGAGGATGCCGTTGAGGCCGCCGAAGATTTCCTCGATGTCCTCGTGGCGACCGGCTTCCTGGATGATGCCCGCGAGGCTGGCGTTGATGACGGCGGTGGGGCCGCCTGATTGTCCGACGAGAAGGTTTCCGGTCATAATATTGCTTGGTTCCTGCGATACGCGCGGTGGGTTTCTTGAAACCGCGCCAGCTCAATTAAAATTGAGCGCGCAGCTTGCCTTGCGCGCAGCGGAGTGTCAAAAAGCTTTTGGGAAAAACTGGGTTGGTAAAACAAAAAGCCCGGACGCGTGCGGCGTCCGGGCTTGAAGGATTTGCGATGGTTTACTTGCGGAGCGAATCGCGGATTTCCGTGAGGAGTTTTTCCGTGGTGCTGGGCGCAGCAGGTGCGGCGGGCGCGGCTTCTTCTTTTTTCTTCATCGCGTTCATGGCTTTGACGACCATGAAAATGCAGAACGCCAGAATGATGAAGTTGATGGCGATGGTGAAGAAGTTGCCGTAGCGCAGAAAAATATCTTTCGAGCCAGCAATGAGCGGGTCAGCGGCTTTGAGTTTATACTCCGCCTTACTGAAGTCTACATTACCCGCCAAACCGATGACCGGCATAATCAAGTCTTCAATCACAGAGCCGACGATTTTGCCGAATGCGCCACCGATGATCACGCCGACGGCGAGATCTACGACATTGCCGCGCATTACGAACGCTTTGAATTCATTAATCATTCCCATAATTTTATTCCTTTAGCTGGTTTGGTTGGAGTTGGTTTGCCGCTGCGATCTTCTGTGACGCAGCGAACAGATTTTGACACAAGCCTGCGCTGCGCGACAAGGTGAATATTGGAAGGTAACTCGTATCTTCATCCGCTGCCCGATGGAGATTAGTGGTTAAAAATCATGGAGCCGTGCGGTTGGTCACGGCGGGTGCGGGCGCGCTGTCGTCACGGATGCGTTGCACACGCTTCACTTCAGCCAGCATCCAGAGCACGGCCAGCACGCAGCCGAGGACGAACAACGCGAGCAGCAGCCACGGCCAACGGTATTTTGGAGTTTCTTCGCTCACGATTTCAGTGTGGCACAAGCACAGTATGTTTACCAACTCGCGCGCTGCTGGCGATGGCGCGCGTGATGAATTCCTTCGCGGCGACGACCGCGTCCGGCAGATTTCCCCCCAACGCCAGATGTGCAGTGATGGCCGCCGAATAGGTGCAACCCGTGCCGTGCAAATGCAACCCGCGAATGAACGGCGCGGTGAGGAGCAACTCCGTCTCGCCATCGAAGAAAATATCCAACGCCTCGCGCCCGTCGCGCAAATGCCCGCCTTTGACCAGCACCGCGCAGCCGTAGCGCAGCCACAATGCGCGCGCGGCGTCGCGCATTTCCTCGGCGGACGCGGGGCGGCGACCGAGCAGCACGGCGGTCTCGTCGAGGTTAGGCGTGATGAGCGCGGCGAGCGGGAAAAGTTTTTCGGTCAACGCGCGCAGGGCGGCGGGCTTGAGCAGAATCGCGCCGCTGGTGGCGACCATGACGGGGTCGAGGATGAGTTTTAAGTTTTTAGTTTTTAGTTTTGAGTTGTCGAGGAAGCTGGCGACGGTGCGGATGATTTCGGCGGAGTGGAGCATGCCGGTTTTGAGGGCGGTGGGCGGGAGTTCGGCGAAGAGGGCGTCGAGTTGGGCGCGGATGATTTTGGTGGAGCAGGCTTCCACCGCGGTGACGCGGCGCGGGTTTTGCGCGGTGATGCAAGTGACTACGCTCGTGCCGTGAACGCCAAGCGCGGCGAAGGTTTTTAAATCCGTCTGGATGCCCGCGCCGCCGCCGCTGTCCGAGCCGGCGATGGTGAGCGTGATGGGGAGCTTCATCTCAATGTGCTGGCGTGGTCTTGCAGCCATTTCAAATCAACGTCCACGCTGGAGCCGGAGTAATGCCCCATGGTTACGAAGGAGCTGTCCTGACCGCTTTTCTTGGTTACATCAGCCAGCCATTTATGTGTGTCCACATGACCGTCCGCAAATGACACGACGCCTTTCATCCCGCCGTGTTCAATTGAAGGATAATGGTAATGACCGGTTCCATAGCGCGTGACGAATCCAGAATGGCAAAGATATTTGGGCGCTACATCAATGAATAACATCAGGTCGGAAGTTGCGATTCCTGCTGAATCGAAGTCCACAGTTTTTCTAAAAATTTTATACAGCGGGTTGATGTAGGAATTATCCACGATGGCGGGCGTGGTCCAATTAAGATAGCCGTTGAGCGCGTAACTGCGGGCGAGTTCCGGGCTGGCGTTGTCGCCGTTTTCTCCCGATGACGTTGAAACATACAACCGCCCTCTGTCCGCTGGGCATTTGTAGACGCCCGCAGATTTGATGTAACTCGCGAACGCCGCATATTCCGGGTTCACCAAATCAGCAGCGTTCGTGAACGTCTCCGCGCTGAATGAGCTGGCTTCCGGTTTGTGGCTTGCTCCGGCCACCCAGAGTTTCGTTTCCTGCGTGATGTTCGTGACGTAGCCATTCGGCACGAGCCGGTCGCTGTTGTCCGTGGAGAACATAAACCACGCGTGCGCTAACTCGCGTTGGTTGCTTTTGCATTTGACCAGATTGGCGCGTTGCTTGGCTCCGATTAATGCTGGCATCAGCAAGCTTGCGAGAATCGCGATGATGGCGATGACCACGAGGAGTTCGATGAGGTTGAACCCGCACCGTGCCGGGCGTGGGGAGGCAAAAGTTTTCATGCGGCGCGCGGAACGTAGCACTCGCTCTGCGGAGTGGAAAGCGGGATTTATTCCTGAATGAAGTAACTCAAGTTCTCCAGCTCAATGGCGAGGTTCACGTTGTTGACCATCACGTCGTCGGGAACTTCGAGGACGATGGGCGCGAAGTTAAGAATGCCCGCGACGCCGCTGGTCGTGAGCGTGTTCGCCACTTCCTGCGCGACAGCGGACGGCACGGCGAGAATGGCCATCTTGACGTGATGCGCGCGAATGAAGCCCACGAGTTTGGTCATGGGAAAAATGGGCGTGGCAATTTTTTTGTCGCGCGGGCGGCGCGTGTCCACATCGAACGCGGCGACGATTTCAAAACCTTCCGGCGCGAAGCCGCGATACGAGAGCAACGCCAGGCCGAGATTGCCCACGCCCACGAGCACGACGGGTTGCAAGCGCGACGTGCCGAGTTCTTCGGCGATGCGCTGCGAGAGTTCCGCCACGTCGTAGCCGAGGCCGCGTGTGCCGAACGTGCCGAAGTAAGCGAGGTCTTTGCGAAGTTGCGTGGGCTTGACGCCCGCGACTTTGGCGAGCGTCTCGCTGGAGACAGTCTGGATTTTATTTTCCGCCAGTCGCGC
>JBJOPC010000329.1:0-6815 GCA_046050965.1 Verrucomicrobiota bacterium
GCCGAGCCACCGGGTAATAATATATGGCAAGTTGGTCATGCAGGATTTTTAACCACGAAATACACGAAACACACGAAAAGAATTTGAGCGCGTGGCGGCGGTGATTCGCTGGAAGAGGGATACCGCAGTGTGCGAGCGCGGCTCGTTTTTTATCGCGCGTTCGCGGTTCGCTTGCCAGTCTCAACGGCGCGTGAATTTCTTCACCATTATTATATGCCTGCTGGTCGGCGTGGGCGGCGCGGCGGCGCAGACGACGGAGCAGCTTTTCCTCTCCGGTCACGGCAAGGACGACGCCGTGCCGTGGCGGTTCTTCTGCACGAGCGGCGCGCACTCCGGGGTGTGGACGAACTTGCCCGTGCCGTCCAACTGGGACGTGCGCGGCTTCGGCACGTTGAATTATAAAAAGGACGCGACCAACCCGCCGCCCGAGCAGGGTCGCTACGAAACGGATTTCTACGCGCCGACAAGCTGGACGAATCAGCGCGCGTTCCTCGTCTTCGAGGGCGTGATGACGGACACCCGCGCGTCGCTCAACGGCCAGTCCGTGGGTGCGGTGCACCAAGGCGGGTTTTACCGTTTTAGCTACGAGGTCACGCCGCTGTTGAAACTCGGCGCGACGAATCTCCTGTCCGTGGAGGTCGCCAAACATTCGGCGAATGAATCGGTCAACAAGGCCGAGCGGTTGGCCGACTTCTGGGTCTTCGGCGGCATCTACCGTCCGGTGCATCTCGACATCGTGCCGCAGCAATACATCGAGCGCGTGGCCATTGACGCGCGGGCAGACGGGACGTTCACCGCCCAAGTCTGCTTGGGCGGGCTTTCCAACGCGTGGGAGGTGGTGGCGCAACTCCAGACGCTCGACGGTCAAAACGTGGGGGGAACTTTTTCTAACATGGTCGCCGCGTCAGGCGCGGGGAACAACTCGGTCAAAGTCAGCACTAAGATTTCGCCGCAACTGTGGTCAGCGGAGTCGCCGCACCTCTACCAAGTTGAAGTGCGTTTGATGCGCGGCACGGAGGTGGTGCATCGCGTGACGCAGCGTTTCGGCTTCCGCACGTTTGAGGTGCGCGACGGCGACGGGCTTTACCTGAACGGGAGTAAACTCATCTTGAAAGGCGTCAACCGCCACAGCTTCTGGCCGGACTCCGGTCGCTGCTTGAGCGAGGCGGTGCATCGGCTGGACATCACCACCATCAAAGGCATGAACGCGAACGCCGTCCGCATGGCGCACTATCCGCCGGACGCGGAATTCCTCGACCTGTGCGACGAGTTGGGACTCTACGTCCTCGACGAACTCACCGGCTGGCACAATCACTACGACAACACCGTCGGCGCGAACCTCGTGCGTGAGATGGTGGTGCGCGACGTGAATCATCCGTCCATATTGTTTTGGGACAATGGCAACGAAGGCGGTTTCAACACCAACTTGGACAAGCTGTTTGCCAATTATGATCCGCAGCAACGCCGCGTGTTGCACCCGTGGGCAACGTTTAGCGGACTTTGCACCGCGCATTACCTCGCGTATGACCAAGCGGCTATCGCGGCGAGCGGCCAACGCGTGTTCTTCCAAGCGCCGGATAAAGAGTTGGTCGCGACGAATGACCACACCAAATACATTTATATGCCAACGGAGTTCCAGCACGCGTTGTATGACGGCGGCGGCGGCGCGGCGTTGGGAGATTATTGGCGGATGATGATGAGCCACTCAAATTGCGCGGGCGGTTTCATCTGGACGTTCACGGACGACGCCATCCGCAGGCCAGACACGGGGGAGTTGGACACGGCGGGCAATCAAGCACCCGACGGGGTCGTCGGGCCGTATCGCGAACGCGAGGCGAGCTACTACGCCATCAAGGAGATTTGGGCGGAGCCGAAAAAGGCGACCGGCAAGGACACGGAGGTGGTGAAGAAATGGCCGTGGCCTAGGACAAACTCGGCACAGCAGGTGAGTTCATCTAAAAAGCCATCCATGTATTGGACGGAGCAGAAAAATTTTCTCATGCTCCAATCCGGCGCGCTCGCGGCGGCGTTCGATAAACGCACCGGCTTGCTCACCAAGCTGCGGTATCTGGGAAACATCATCCCGCTCGCCAATGGCCCGCGTCCCACGGACGGGCGCGCGACGCTGAAAAATATCTCCGTTGAAAAGAAACAGGACGCCATCGTCGTCACCGCCACCTACGCCGGTTCGTTGCAGGAAGTCGGGTGGCATTTTGCGACCAGCGGTGCGTTGCGGTGCGAATATCGCGGCAGTTTTTCCGGCACGAACGATACGATTGGGGTGGCGTTTGATTATCCCGAGGCCAGCGTGCGCGCCAAGCGTTGGCTCGGCGATGGGCCGTTCCGCGTGTGGAAAAACCGGCTGGAAGGAAATACGTTCGGCGTGTGGTCGAACGCTTACAACAACACCATCACCGGCGCGCGCGGTTGGGAATACCCGGAGTTCAAGGGCTGCTTCGCCCACGTCCGTTGGCTGCAACTGGACACGACGGACGGCTGGCTCACCGTCGTGCCAGAGAACGTGCCCTACCTGCAAGTCCTCACCCCCGCGCAACCCCCGGACAAGCTCGTGGCCAAGACGCGCGTGAACCTGCCGCCCTGCGGGCTGGCATTTCTGCAAGCCATCCCGCCCATCGGTTCCAAGTTCAAAGCCGCCGCCCAACTCGGCCCCCAAAGCCAGTCCAACATAGGACGCGGCACTTACTCCGGCGCGGTGACGTTTTACTTCGGCGCCCGGACGTTGGAGGAGTGAAGCGAATGTTGCCACCGGCAGCGACCGTAGACCTAGCAGCCGATGAGACCATAGACCATAGACCATGGGACAATGGGACGGGGGACCAGTCTCATGGTCTATAGTCTATGGTCTTGCCCCTCGTTTTCCTTCGCTCCCTTTGTCCCCTTCGCGCGACCTTGAACTTTTGGTAGTGCCGGAGACCGGGTCGCGCCAAGGGGACGAAGGAAGTGAAGCCAACCACCCCAAGTCCCCGTCCGACCTGTGTCAAAACGCTTCCGAATCGTCTAACTTGCCATCCGAGTAGACCGATTTTGAAGCGAAATCACCCTACTTGCCATCCGAGTAGACTGATTTTGAAGCGAAATCATCCTACTTGCCATCCGAGTAGACCAATTTTGAAGCGAAATCACCCTACTTGCCATCCTACCTGTGTCATTTTGAAGCCAAATCACCCTACTTGCCTTGACTTTCGGCCTCCAAAAGAGCCAAAAACCAGCCGTTTTCGTCCAATCTCGTCCACACGCTGCCTTTTTTAACCACGAAACCCACGAAACCCACGAAAAAGGAAGGCAGCGGTCAGGCAGCGCGTCGCTGCCGTGCCGCTGGCGGTCTCCCTCTCCCAGCCCTGTCCGCCGTAGCTGGCACATGAGTGCCAGCGAAGGTGGAGGGAGAGGAATTAAGGGTGAGGGCGAGCGCGTGGCCATGCCTAATGTGACCGGAAGGGTTTGGATTTACGAGCCGTTCTCCCTCTCCCCAGCCCTCTCCCGCTGGGAGCGGGAGTCGGATAGGACGCGTAAGTTTATGGTGGACGGCTCGGGGTCTCCCTCTCCCAGCAAGAGAGGGATTAAAGGAACCAACCCTAGACTATAGACCATGAGACGTGTCCCCAGTCTTACAGTCTCATCGCCGATCGTCTCGCCGGTGAATCCCGCAGTTCATTTTTGAAGATTGCCTTACCGCATGGCGTCGGAACATTATTCGCGTCATGCAAAAACTTTTCGCCTCGCTCTGCCTTACCATCGCACTCGTCGCGCCGCTCACTGCCCAGACCAACGCGCCGGTCGCCGCTGCGCCCAACGCGGAGGCGGATTACGCCGCGAAGATCACCGCGCGCACGTTGGATATTACCAAGCTGCTCGCACTGGACGACGCGACGAAATCCAACCACGTCTTCGCCACGCTTACCGGCCAATATCGCGCGCTCCGCGACTGGCATGAGTTCAACGACGGCAAATTGAAGACGCTCGCCAAGTCCGCGAGCGACGAGGACAAAGCCGCCGTGGAAAAAATCCGCGCCTCGCTCGTGGTGCAGCGCGAGAAATTTCTCACCGCTCTGGCCGCCGACCTCACGCCCACGCAAGTCGAGCAGGTGAAGGACAAGATGACTTACAACAAAGTGCAAGTGACGTTCAATGCTTACAAAGAGATTATCCCCACGCTCACCGAACCGCAGCAGGCGCACATCCTCGAACTGCTCAAAGCCGCGCGCGAAGAGGCCATTGACGGCGGCAGTGCGGACGAGAAGTCGGCGGTGTTCAAAAAATACAAAGGCAAAATTAACAACTACCTTTCCAAAGAAGGCGTGGACGAAGCCAAGGCGCGTCAGGAATGGGCGGCGAAACAAAAGCCCAAGAAGCCGAGCGAGGCAGTCGCCCAGCCTGCGGACGCGGCGAAGTGAGATAAGGTTGTCTGGACGGAGTTAGTCTGGAGTAGGGAATGTAGTTGTCGGCGGCCTAACTCGTGAGTAACTTGCCATCAAGTTAGACAACCAAAAAACAAACCTATGACTGAACTTACTTCCAAGCAATTGCATCTCGCGGCAATTCTCAAAGACAAGATTGAAACCCTGCAAGCGGAACTGGCGCGGGTGTTGCGCGGCGGCGGCAAAGTGGGCCGGCCGGCGGCTGTGCCCGCAGCGACACCCAAGAAGAAGCGCCGGATGACGGCGGCTGGTCGCGCGGCTATCTCCGCCGCCGCCAAAGCGCGCTGGGCGAAAGTCAAAGCGGCCAAGAAATAATCGGCGACGTTCCCTGCACCAATCCCGGCGATTAACTCCGCCGGGGTTATTTGTTGGGCAGGTTAATGCCTACCGACGCATCAACCTTTGTAGACCACGAAGACGGCGTATTCAGTCATGATCTTTTGCGACCCGATGTCGAGGAAGGTGTAGGTGAGCGGGGTGATGCTCACGATGTTTTTTTGGCCGACTTTGTTGAGGAAGATGGTGACGGTCTCGTCGAATTTATCGTGGCCGACTTCGATGCAGTCGGTGTGGCGGATGGTTTTGACGCGAATGGTTTTGTCAGATTCTTTCGCGGAGACTTCCAGCGGCTTGTTGACTTTGGCGATGAGGCTGGCGGTGGGTTTGGCGCTGACGGGGACTTTCAAATGCATCTCCACTTTGGCCGCCGCCGAGCTGGCAATAGCATTCACGGACGGCGGCGGAATGAAACGGTCGTTCGCAGCTTTGGCGGCAGCGGCGGCTTCTGCCGTCGTGGGTGCGGCGGGTGCGGCGGCGGTTTCGTCCTCGGCTTCTTTGCCGCTCGCGGGGATGACAATAGTCTCGCTGCAAGACGGGCATTCGATTTCACTGCCGGCTCCGGAGCCGTCCACCGCGAGTTCTTGTTCACATTTGGGGCAGTCGAAGATGATGTCCATGATTTGAAAGGGTTGGGGTTGAACTGGCGTTGACGCTAAATCGTTGCGCGCGGTGAGGCGAGAAAAATTATTAGGACTTTCGCTCAAACAATTGCCAGCAACTCCACCTCAAAAATCAACGTGGCGTTCGGCGGAATCGCGCCGGGATAACCGTCGCGGCCATAGGCAAGTTCGGGTGGAATCGTCAGGCGGACTTTGTCGCCGACTTTCATCTTCGCCACGCCCAGATCCCAACCGGCAATGACTTGCCCTGTGCCTAGCACGAACGCGAAGGGGTCGTCGCGATCCACGGAGCTGTCGAATTTCTTGCCGTCGGTGAACGTGCCGGTGTAGTGGACGCTGACGGTCTGGCCGCGTTTGGGCGTCGCCCCGGAGCCGGGGTGGAGCACTTCGATTTTGAGTTCAGGCGCGGGCATAATTTTATTGGTAGGTTTTTTCGAGTTGCTTGATGCGCGGATAAATTGGTGAGGTCGGCGCGATACGAGTTTTGATTTCAGCAAAAACCTTCTTCGCTTCCGCCGGATTTTCGCGCGCGACCATCACGACGTAATCCAACTCAATCCACGCCATGCGCGGGTCGTTCACCATCGGGCGACAAGCCTTGATCCACTCGCGCAACGCGGCGGGACCAGAAGACTGCGCTTTGGCGAGCGAGCCTTCGAGCGTGCTTGCCGTGGCGGGCGGCATCCCGGCGAGGGTGCGCGCGTCGTAGCCGGGCGTGACGACTGAGACTTCGTGCGTCGTGCCTCTGTCGCCGTTGGCGTCTATTTCGCTCCAGTATTCAAACAGTCGCCAGCCGAGCACGGCGACGAGGAGGAGGATGCCTGCGATAGTTCCTTTGTTCATTTTGCTTCAATCCGTTGGATGCGCGCACCGAGGCCGCGCAATTTGCCGTCAATGTTTTCGTAACCGCGATCCAAGTGGTAAATGCGCTGCACTTCCGTCGTGCCACTCGCCGCGAGTCCCGCGATGACCAACGCCGCGCTCGCGCGCAAATCGCTCGCCATCACCGGCGCGCCGCTCAACGGCTTGCCACCTTTGACAATCGCGCTCTGACCTTCGATCTCAATCTCCGCACCGAGCCGCGCGAGTTCGCTGACGTGCATGAACCGCGCTTCAAAAATGCGCTCGGTGATGATGCTGATGCCGCGCGTGAGCACCATGAGCACCATCATCTGCGCCTGCACGTCCGTAGGAAAACCCGCGTAGGGCAGGGTGGTGATGTCCACCGGTTTCAATTTTCCTTTGCGCGACACAATCAAATCCGCGCCGTGCCGCTCAATCTTCACGCCCGCCTCGCGCAACTTGTCGAGGATGGCGTGCATATGCTCGGCGCGCGCGCCTTTGAGCGTCACCGTGCCGTTCGTGGCGGCGGCGGCGATAGCGTAAGTCGCAGCTTCGATGCGGTCAGGAATCACGTCAT
>JBJOPC010000330.1:0-6557 GCA_046050965.1 Verrucomicrobiota bacterium
ATCCGCAAACGCACGCTCGAATACGACGACGTGATGAACAAACAGCGCGAAGTCATCTACGGCTTCCGCAACGAAGTCATCAACGCCGACGACGTGCGCGACCGCCTCATGGACATCATGGAAGAAATCGTCATCACCAAGGTGGAGCAATTCACCAGCACCGATGCCGAGCACGCCGAATGGAACATCCGCGGCCTCGCCGACTGGGTAAACTTGAATTTCCCCATCGGCATTCCCGAAGGCGAATTAAAAAAAGCCGCCGACGCGGGCAGCGAGAAACCCGTCAGCGGTTCCGCGTTCGACGGTTTGAGCGCGGCGCAGTTTGCCGTGTGCAATTTCATCGCCGACTCCGTGCGCAAAGCCTACGACCTCAAAGTCAGCTTCGAGCAGCAAGACGCCCTCAAGGAAGTCGAACGCTACACCATCCTCAGCGCCATTGACCGCCTCTGGCAGGAACACCTTTACGAGATGGACAGCTTGCGCCACAGCATCGGCCTGCGCGCGCACGGCCAGCGCGACCCCCTCATCGAATACAAAGCCGAAGCGTATAACATTTTCAGCGAGCTGATGGTCAACATCAAAACCGAGATCTGCCACAACATCTTCCGCAGCGCGTCCAGCATGATGGCGTTCGAGAACTTCCTGAAGAACGTGCCGCAACAGACCTTGCACCAGAGCGCGAGCGCGTTCCCCGCGTCGCAGGACAATTCCAAACAACGCGCCAGCGATGTCGTCAGCGAAGCCTCCGCCCAAGTGTCCAAAGAAAAAGCCACGCCCGTCCGCACCGGCCCGAAAGTGGGCCGCAACGATGCCTGCCCGTGCGGCAGCGGCAAGAAATACAAACAGTGCTGCGGCAAATGAGCCGACAAGGCTGTTGCCACGCGCAGGTGACGGGTGTAGAAATTCCTCCATGCAAGTCACGCTCGACATCCCCGAAACCCTCGCTGGTGAGGCGCAGGGCTCGCTGGAACTTTCTCGCAAGGTGCGCGAAGCCCTCGCGGTGGAAGGCTATCGCGTCGGCACGTTGACGCGTGGACAAATTGGCGAATCGCTCGGCATGAACTTCTTTGAGACCGAAGCGTGGTTTGCCCACAAAGGCATCCCTCGCAACTACGACTTGAGCGACCTCGAAGCTGACCGCGCCACCCTCGACCGCTTGCTTGCCGCCCCATGATTGTCGTCTCCGACACCAGCCCAATTAATTACCTGCTGGCAATCGGCCAGATTGATTTGCTGCCTCGGCTGTTCGGAAAAATTATCCTGCCCGCCGCCGTCGTGGCGGAGTTGCAAGCTGCCGATGCTCCGCCCGGCAACCGCCGTTGGCTGGCCGAACTTCCGGTTCAATTTGAGATTCGCACCGCCACGCATCCCGACTCCGCACTGACTCTCGACGCCGGGGAATGTGAGGCGATCGCCTTGGCCGAAGAACTTCACGCCGCGGCTGTGCTGATGGACGAGAAAAAGGGTCGTGCCGTCGCGCGTCAGCGCGGTCTGCCCGTGGTTGGCACACTGGGAGTTTTGGAGAAAGCCGCCGCGCTGGGCTGGCTTGATTTGGAAGTGGCCTTTGCCCTACTGCGCCAAACCAATTTCTTTGGTTCGGAAGAATTGCTGCAAGCGGCCTTACGCCGCGCAAAGAAAACGTAGTCATGGGTATGAAACGATTCACGGTCATTTTCTCCTTTCTGGTCTTCTTTATCCCGTTAACAAGCATCGGGGTTGCGCTTGGCTACACGCTGTGGGACTGGCCGAAAAGTCCGAATGGCGAGCCAACTTTCGCAATCATTGTTGTTGGCATCTTCACCGTGTCCGGCTTCTTTGTTGGCAGACATTCTGCGAGAGCTACCATACGACGATAGTTAAGCAGACGATTAGCGGGGCAATTACTTTCACGCCGCACGGGAGGCGCGTTGACTTCATAGCGCGGTTGCCGAAACTGTTGCCGTGTTGTGCTTCGCCAAGTTCCTGCTCGTGTGTGCGCTGATGATTTCCATCGGCGGGCATTGGCTGGTGCTGCAATCGGTGGCGTGGACGACGATGTTGGCGGCCAATCTCGCTAATCACGCTTCGGTGCGCGCGGCGGTGAGTGAGACGTTCGATGGGGAGCATCCGTGTCCGCTCTGCAAGGTGGTGCGCGCGGGTAAACAGGCGGAGCAGAAAAGCGAGCTGCCGTCGCCCACGCTCAAGCAGGTGGAGTTTGTGCATGATGCGCCGCGTTTTGTGTTTGTGTCGCCGTCGCAGTTCACGCGGGTGATTTCGTCCGTAGAATTTTTGGTTTCCTTTTCCTTCGCCCCGCCTGTGCCGCCGCCGCGCGGCGACTTCGTTTAGAGCGTCTTCAATAGTTTTATTGCCGTCGTCTGGGTTGGTGGGGGCGTTCTCCCTCTCCCTTACCCTCTCCCGCTGGGAGAGGGAATAGCAGTTGGTAATATTCTGTTGGAAGTGCGTTGGCCGAGCCGTTGACCGTCGTTGATTAAACAAGACGCGGCGCACGGTTCTCCCTCTCCTAGCGGGAGAGGGCCGGGGAGAGGGAGAGCGGTTCGCCTTCACCACTGCGGTCACGACTTTTTGGCGGCGCTCTAAGCTTCACCGGTTCGTCAGTGGCTCGCGCTGGGTTGGCGTGAGCGGACGGTTTTCCTTTTAACCTGAATCGCCGCGGTCGCGGTGGGTTCGCAATTATTTAATATCAAAATGAAGAATAAAAATGTTTTGGCAGTGACGGTGTTGGCGGCGGGTGTGTCGGCGGTGGTGGCGTGTGATTTCTGCGCGGTGTATTGCGCGTGTGAGGCGCAGGGCGCGGGCAAGGGCTTCTACGCAGGGGCGTCGGAGCAGTTCACGCACTTCGGCACGTTGCAGTTGGACGGACGCAAGGTGGACAACGAAGTGGGTCAATGGCTCGATAGCTCGGTGGCGCAGACGTTCGTGGGCTATAACTTCACGAAGCGGTTCGGCGTGCAGGTGAACGTGCCGTTCATCCGGCGCGAGTTCAAACGGCCGGAAGGTTTCGCGATGGATCGCGGGAGCGAGTCAGGGCTGGGCGATGTGTCGGTGACGGCGAACTTGGTTTTGTTCGAGCGCAAGGACGAGGCGTTCACGCTGCGTTGGAGTTTGCTGGGCGGCGTGAAGTTGCCGACGGGCAGCAGCGCGCGGCTCGCGGAGGAGTTGAGTGAGGTGGAGATTCCCGGTGCGCCGGAGAGCGGCATTCACGGTCACGACCTCGCGCTCGGCAGTGGTTCAACGGATGTGCTCGTGGGCAGCGGCGGCTTCGCGCGGTGGCAAAGATGGTTCGTCACGGCGAACTTGCAATACAGCGTGCGGACGAAGGGGGATTACGATTATCGGTTTGCGAATGACCTGCAATGGTCGTTCGCGCCGGGGGTGTATCTGGTATTGAACGAGCGGCAGTCGCTGGCGTTGCAACTGGTGGCGAGCGGCGAGGACAAAAGCACGGACACGTTCCAAGGCGCGGCGGCGGCGGACACGGCGATGGCGAGTTTGTATCTCGGCCCGCAAGTGACGTGGACGTGGAGTGAGAAGTTGAGCGCGCAGGTGGGCGTGGACGTGCCGGTGGTGCTGGACAATTCGGTGTTGCAGGCCGTGCCGGATTACCGCGTGCGCGCGGCGGTGACGTGGCGGTTCTGATTATTGAGCGAGGAGTTTGGCGAAGGCATCGTCATTCAGCGCGGCGGGATGGCCGGAGTAGCGGACGATATTTTTGGGGTCAATAAGCAGGACGCTGGGGAGGCTGGTCACGTCGGCGGCGTCGGCGGTGGCGCGGTGGGAGTCGCTGCCGTGTGGGAAGGTGAGGGCGAGCGAGGCGTCGTCGTTGGTCTCGGTGGTGAGGCCGATGACGCGGAGTTGGTCGGGGTAGAGTTTGGCGAGTTGGTTGACGGACTCGGCGGCGCGGCGGCAGGGTTCGCTGGTGGCTTGGTAGAAGAAGATGAGGGTGTGGCGGGCGGCGGGCGGGGCGGTGGTTGCTTCGGCGGTTTTCTCGACGAACCATTTTTCGACGGTGATAGGCGGGGCGGTTTTACCGAGCAGGCTTTTTTCCGAGCAAGCGTCGGCAAGAGAGAGGGGAACATTGGTGGTTTCGGTGAAGAGACTGAGGTCGCGGGCGGCGCTGGCGCGGATGACGGCGTTGCGGAAGGCGTAGGCGGGGTAATCGTTGCGGCTGGCTTCGCGCTGTTTTTCGATGGCTTTGGCGCGAGCGGGGTCGTAGTTGAATTGTTTTTGCAATTCCGGCGTGAGGGCGCGCAGCGGGACGTTGCCCAAACCACCAGCGTGGCGGAAATAGATCTCGGTGGCGTCGTGGTTGAGGACGGTGACGTTGGTGTAGGTCGTGCCACCGATTTGGAGCGTGGGGAATTGGTCGTCGGCGCGGGTGCAAAGCGTGGCGTTCGCCGCGAAGAGCGCGGCGAGCAGAGCAGTGAAAAGACGTTGCACGGCTTGTGTGTGCCGCAAGCGCGGGGCTTTGGCAAGCGGCGAAGTGGACGACGGTTGCGCGGCGATTGGCGAACAAAAACATTGAGCGCAGGAAATAAATCTGGCTTCATTCGCTCGCGCAAAATGGAACGTCAGCGGCTGCACATTATTTATTCGGGGCGGGTGCAGGGCGTGGGCTTCCGTTTTACGGTCAAGCAGACGGCGCGCGGGTTTGAGGCGAGCGGCACGGTCAGGAATTTGCCCGACGGCCGCGTGGAGTTTATCGCCGAAGGTGAGCGCACGGAGTTGGAAGCGTTCGCGCAGGCCATCCGCGAGTCGGGCGTGGGTTCGCTCATCAAAAGCGAAACCCAAGCGTGGTCGCTGGCGTCTGGCGGGTTGCGCGGTTTTGAAATCGTCAGTTGAAGTAATTTTTTAATGAAGTTTGCGATTATAGCGGATATCCACGGCAACTGGGAAGCCTTCCAAGTCGTGCTGGATGACATTCAGAAACAGGGTTGCACCCACGTGGCTTGCCTCGGTGACATCGTCGGCTACAACGCCAACCCCAAGGAATGTCTCGACCTCGTCCGCAAGATGGAAATCCCCTGCGTGAAGGGCAATCACGACGAATATTGTTCCAGCGAAGAAGCGCTCGAAGGCTTCAACCCTCACGCCGCCGAAGCCGTCAACTGGACGCGCAAACAACTCACCGTCGAAGACCGCCAGTGGCTGCGCGACCTGAAATATTCCCGGCAAGTCACCAACTTCACGCTCGTCCACGCCACGCTCGACGGCCCGCAACGTTGGGGTTACGTCTTCGACAAGCTGGGCGCGGCGGCGAGCTTTCCGTATCAGACCACGCAAGTTTGTTTCTTCGGCCACACGCACGTTCCCGTCGCGTTCATCCGCGATTCCATGGTGCGCGGCGGCACTTACTCGAAGTTCAAAGTGGAACCGGGCAAGAAATATTTCGTCAACGTCGGCGCCGTCGGCCAGCCGCGCGATGGCAATCCCAAATGCGCCTACGTCGTCTACGATCAGGATAATTCTACCATCGAACTGCGCCGTCTCGACTACGACATCGCCACCGCGCAGGCGAAAATCCGCGCCGCTGGTTTGCCGGAACGGCTGGCCGAACGGCTGGCGTTCGGGAAATAAATTCCGGAGGGACGAGCTACGCGAGTTCCTTTATAAATTCAGTTGAGGACTCGTGTGACTCGTCCTTCCGATGAAAATCCTCCTCCTCAAACCTAGTTCGCTTGGCGATGTGGTGCAGGCCATGCCCGTGCTGCGGCTGCTCAAGCTGCACTGGCCGGACGCGGAAATTTTCTGGTGGATTGATTCCCGCCTTGCGCCGCTGCTCGAAGGCGACCGTGATTTGGCCGGCGTGATTTTGTTTGAGCGACGCGGCTGGGGGAAGTTGGCGCGCTGGAAAAATCTCGTGCGCGAAATCCTCGCGCTACGCCGCCACAACTTCGACCTTGTCATTGACCTGCAAGGCCTCGCGCGCAGCGGCGTGTTCGCATGGCTCGCCAACGGCAAGTTGCTTATCGGCCTCGATGAACCGCGCGAAGGCGCGACTGGTTTTTACGACCGTATCGCGCGTCGCGCCAGCTTCCACACACACGCCGTGGACTGGTATCTCTCCGTGCTGCCGCCGCTTGGCGTGGCCGTGCATAAAAATTTTGACTGGCTGCCCGAACGTCCCGCCGCCGCTGCGAATGTGCGTGAAAAGTTTTCGCCACAAGGCCAACGCTGGCTCGCGGTGCAGCCCGGCGCGCGCTGGATGAACAAGCGTTGGCCGGTGGAAAATTACGCCGCGCTCGTCGCGCAACTTGCCGCGCAGTTTCCGGATTTGCATTTCGCCATTCTCGGCGGCGCGGATGAACGCGCGCTCGGCGACACCATTGCCGCCGCCATGCCGAGTCGCGCGCTGAATCTGTGCGGCCAAATCACGTTGCCAGAAATGATTGAGTGGCTGCGCCTCTGCACCGCGATGGTCACGAACGACACCGGGCCGATGCACGTCGCCGCTGCGCTGGGCAAACCCGTCGTCGGCATCTTCGGCCCCACGGAACCGAGCCGCACGGGTCCGTATGGGCAGTTGGAAAATATCCTGCGCGTGCCGCTGCCGTGCGCGC
>JBJOPC010000331.1:0-8465 GCA_046050965.1 Verrucomicrobiota bacterium
TCCGGGGGCTTGGCCGTCGTGCGAAAAGATTTGGTCGCCGGATTTTTTGGCGGCGGTATTAACTTGGCGGTCGCTCAACAGAGCGGCGGTGGCGTTGGAAAAAACTGCGCCCATGTAATACGCGTAGCTGATTTTGCGCGTGGCGAAATTTTCGCTGGGCGGCAACGGGGCATCTTTGGAGCCGGGGCAGATGAAGATGGCGGTGTCCACGGTGCAGGTGGGGACGAGTTGGGCGAGCGGTTCTTCGGCGGTCTTCGCGGCGGGCGCGGACGGGAGTTGGCCGGCGTGGTCGTTGGCAAAGAGGTTGAGCGCCATGTAAATTTTCTGGAGGTTGGATTCGCAAAGTTCCTTGCGGGTGCGCTGGAAATTGGCGGAGCTGCGCGACCACATGAGCGCGGTGAGGATGCAGATGACCACGAGCGTGATCATGAGTTCGATGAGGGAGAACGCGGCGCGCAGGCGGCGGGGAAGGGGCGCGGGAAAATTCACGCGGTTGGTAATAAGCCAAACGCGCGCGGGTGACAAGGCGGGTCTTTGGTAAGGCAACGCTGCTGCGTTGCCGCACGGGGCAAAGCAGCAGCTTTGCGCTACCGATTTCACGGCGTGGCGGCGCGGTAGAAGCGTTGGAGATAAATGGCGGCGTTGGTTTCCGTGTAGGTGAACGGCGCGGTGTTGGTTGTGACGGTGAACCACGTCGTGAGATTCGTCGTCGCTTGCACGACGTAGTTCGCGCCGGTCGTGCCGCTGACGGTGAAGCTGAATTGTCCGCCCGCGTAACTCGGCGCGGCGAGCGTGGGCGTGGCGACGGCGGTTCCGGGAATGAGCCACGACGGCAACGGCCAAACGGACACGCCTTCGGGCGTGGTGAGATTGTTCGTGCCGATGAGCGTGGCGGTTCCGTTCGTGGCGTAGCGGTAGAGCGTGTTGGTGAAATAATTCGCGGAGTAGAGCCGACCGTCCGTGTCGAAGGCGAGGAAGCCGGGGGCGACGACGTGGTCGGTCGAGAACGAAGTGCGGCTGCCGTTGGTGGCGTATTTCCAAATCACATTCGTATTGTTGTCGGCAACGAACAGCGCGCCGGACGCGTCAAAGGCGAGTCCCCAGATGTTCGTGGCAGCGGCAAACACGGTGTTGGTTCCACCGGTTGACGGAATTTTCAAGATGCGATTATCCACGGACGACGCGACAAACAAATTTGTCTGGCTGTCGAAGGCGATCGCGGTGGCGTTGGTGAACCCGGTGGCGAACACGGTGCGCGTGCTGCCGTCGGCGGCGAATTGCAGCACGTTCGAAGAGAGCGCGACGTAGAGGCGGCCCGCGGTGTCGAACGCCAAACCGAACGGCAATCCCGGCGTCAGCCCGCTCGCGAAGACGGAGGGCGTGCCGTTGGTGGTGAACTTGAGAATTTTCCCAGAGTTGACGGTCGCGTAGAGGTTGCCGTTCGTGTCGAACGCCGTCGCGTAGACGTGGCCGTCGCCGTAGCCGAAGACGGAGGCGGTTCCGTTCGTGTCGAATTTTTCAATCACGCCGGTGTCGCACGAAACGTAGGCGGCGGCGGAGACGTAGGCGCCAGCCACGCCGACGATGGGGAAATTCGTCGAGCTGCTCGCCGTGCAGCCGCTCGCGTTGTTGACGGTCAAGGTCAGCTTCACGCTGCCCACGACGCCCGCGACGAACGTGACGGTCGCGGTGTTGGAGCCGGAGAGAATCGTGCCGTTCGTGATGCTCCACGCGTAACCGCTGGCGCTGGTCAGCGCCGATGCGGTGTTGGTGGATTTCTGCGACGCGGCGGCGAGCGCGGCGATGTTCGGCGCGGACGGCAACGCAATCAGCGTGAGCGCGGCGGCGGTGGAAGTCGCGCTGCCGGACGCGCCGGTGAACACGGCTCGGTATTGATTGCCGCTGTCCGTGGCGGCGGTCGTGAAGGTGAGCGTGGCGTTCGTCGCGTTCGCGAGGTTGGCGAAGGAACTGCCGCTGTTCGTGCTGACCTGCCATTGCACGGCGAGCGCGTTGGTGGCGCTCGCGGTGAAACTGGCGTTGCCGCCGCTGCACACACTGGCGTTCGCCGGGTTGGCGGTGATGGTCAAATAGTTTGTGCCGACGAAGAACGACGCGGACAACACCAGCCCGTAATTCGTGCCGTCCACGGCGTCGCTGAATTGGAAATCATTCGCCGTGCGCAGCGTGGCGGCGTAGTTCGTGCCAACGAGCGAAACCGGATTCGCGTCGAGCGCGAACAACGTTTCGCTCGCGGCGGTCACGGAGTTGGAACCAGCGGAGGAATTCCAAGTGATGACGGGATTGAAACGGAAGCCGATGCCCGCGATGCCGAACTTGAGCGAATTCGTCGCGAGGCCGGACGAAGCGGAGACGAGTGTGGCGGAAAAATTCGCGCCTTCAAACGGCCGCACGAAATTGCCATCGCCGCCGCCCAAACCGCTGTCCACCGCGAGGTGCGCGTAGCGTCCGAGGCTGTCGAACAAATCAATGGGCGTGAAAGTCGGGCTGGCGTTGCTGCTGGAATACGCGGTCATCGTTACGGCCACGGTCATGGCCGCGCCGCTGGCGGTGTCGGTGAAGGTGAAATTTTGCGTGCCCGCCAGCGCGAGGTTGACAAGCGAATTCGTGGTGCTGACGGCCACGGTGTAATTATTCGTGCCGCTGCCGTTCGTCACAGTCAACGTGCCGCTGTTGGTGGTGACGGAATAATTTCCCAGCTTGCTGCTGGGGTCGGCGAGCGTGATGGCAATCGGGTAAGTGCCGACTGCGCTCGTGGTCGTGGCGGTGGTGGAAAAGCTCGCAGTGATGGCGTCGTTGTTTTGCAGGCCAGCAATCGTGCCGGTAAAAATCGGATTCGTGACGCCGTAAGCGCGTGAGAAATTATTCGCCGTGACGGTGAGCGACGCCTGCGTGACGGTGAGCGCGCCGTTGGTGAGCGTAATCAGATAATTGGATGACGTGAGCGAACCCACCGCGTTCGTGATGACGTAGCTGCCGACGGTGCTGTTCGTCGTCGCGCTTGTCGTGAGCGTGGGCGCGCCGGTGGCGCCGCTGGTGGCGAACGTTTGGCCGTTCACGAAACCGGAGTAGCTGGCGGTGAGCGTGGGGTTCGTCGCGCCGTAGCTGCGCGCTTGGGCATCGGCGCTGACGAGCAAAGTCGCCGGCACGAGCGTGAGCGCGCCGTTGACGTAAGTGGGCGAGTAGTTGCCGAGTTTGCTGCCGGGGTCGCTGACGCTGGGCGTGATGGGGTAGCTGCCGACCGGGCTGTTCGTGGTGGCGGTGCAGGAAAAATTTTCCGTGAACACATCGCCGTTGACCGCGCCGAGGAGAGTGCCGGTGAAGGTGGGAATCGCCGAGCCGTAGCTGCGGATAAAAACGTCCGCCGCGACGAACAGCGACGCCGCCGTAATCGTGAGCGTGCCGTTGTTGGTGGTGACGGAATAATTTCCCAGCTTGCCGCCCGCGTCGGTGAAGACGGCCGTGATGAGATTCGTGCCGATGCTGGAGTTAGTCGTGGCGGTGGTCGTGCCGGTGACGGTGATGGCGTCGTTATTTATTAAGCCGGTGAGTGAGCCGGTGAATGCGGGATTCGCCGCACCGTAAGTGCGGTTGGTGGAATTCATCGTCACCGTGAGCGCGGCCTGCGTGACGGTGAGCGAGCCGTTGACGAACGCGAAGGTATAATTGTCCACGATGAGCGAGCCGATGGAATTGGAAATCGTGTAGCTGCCGACGCCGCTGTTCGTCGTCGCCGCGCACGTCAGCGTGGGCGAACCGGTGGTGGTGCTGGCGAAGGTGCTGCCGTTGAGATAGCCCGCGTAGCTGGCGGTGAACGTGGGATTCGTCATGCCGTAGCCGCGCGAAAACGACGCGGCGGTGACGGTGAGAATCGCGTTCGTGATGGTGAGCGTGCCGTTGTTCGTGGTGACGGTGTAATTGCCGATGCGCGCGCCGGGGTCGGTGAGCGTGGGCGTGATGGCAAGCGAGCCAGGCGAGCCGGTGTTCGTCGTGGCGGTGCTGGAGAAATTTGCCGTGATGGAATCCGCCGCGAGGAAACCGCTGGTGCTGCCGGTGAAAATGGGATTCGTGCTGCCGTAGCCGCGCGTGAAATTGTTCGCCGTCACGGACGCGGCGGCTTTGTTGATCGTGAGCGTGAACGCGTTCGTCGCGCTCTTGGCGGGCGAACCGTTGTCCGTGGCGACGACGCTCACGGAATAGCTCGTGGCAATCGTGCCGCCGTTCGTTGCGTCAATCGTCGTCGCGGAAAACGTGCGCGTGGCGGCGTTGAAGCCGATGCCCGTGTTCGTCAGCGCGGAACTGCTGGCGGTGTAAGTGAGCGTCTGCCCGGAATCCGCGTCCGTGAAAACATTCGTCGCGAACGTGAAGCTGAAACTCGCGCCGTAGGTCGCGCTCTGATTCGCAATGGCATTCGCCACGACCGGCGCGGCGTTGCCGAGCGAAAACGAAGTGACGTTCGTTTGCCCGACCACGCCGGACTGACCGCCGGGGCTGTCGTTCGTCGCGAGCGCGGTGCGCGTGAGCCGAACGTAAGCCGTGCCGTTGCTCACGCTGCTCGTGTAATTCGTCGTGCTGGCAACGCCCGCGGCGGCGGCGATGTTCGTGCGCTGCGTGGTCCAAGTGGCATTGTCCGTGGAACTTTCCACGGTGTAAGTGCCGCCTTCGGTGGACGACCAAGTGAGTGTGACGAGGTAGTTGCTCGTGTTCACGGTCGGGGTGCTTTGCGTGAGCGCGAAGTCGGAGCCGCCGAGAAAATTCGTCGTGACCGCTTCGGCGATGGTGGTGTCGTTCGTGCCGTTGGCGTTGCCGAAAAACTCGAACCCGAAAACGTAGGGATACGTCGGTGTGCCGCTGGAATCAATCGTCACGAAGTAAGCGTAGGTGCCGCTGGGATATTCCGGCGTCACGCAGTAACGCGTGTTGTATTCGTCGAGATCGAAGTCGGCTCCTTTGACGTATTTTTGGCCGGTGGCGGCGTTCGTCAGGTCGCCGAGATACGCGGAGTCTTCGGCGAAGTTGCCGAGCGGGTAAGTGGAATTAACCGACGGACGGTTCGTGCCGACGGTCGTGGTGAGCGTCGTCTCGCCGTTCGCAAAAAAATGGTTCGTGCGATAGCGCGCCGTCCAAAGCGGGACGACGCCGAGATTCGTCGAGAGTGTGTCCGTGCCGTTGGAGCCGTCGCGTTTGACGTAGCCAGAAATCATGCGGCGCACCGCGCTGCCGGAATTCGTGGCCGTGCCGTAACCGTAAGGGCCGTAGATGGGATAACCGTCGTAGGCGAAACCGAGAATGGGTGAGTGCGTGTAGTTGGTGCTGGTGTCTTCAGAATAAAGTTTCGAGGAGGAATTAATCGTGACGTGGTCGCCGAGTTGGTAGCGCAGGCCGATGGGATTTTGGTGCGTGTGATAAACGCCTGACGGCGTTTGATGCCCGAGCGCGTAATCGAAGTTGTAGTCTTCGCCGACGGGCGCGTTCTGATGCCAGTAATTCGTGTAGCGCGTGTGCGGACTGTTCACCAGCGCGGAGCCGTTCCACGCTTTGCCGTCGAGCGGATTGAACGCCGCCACGCCGTTGACCCAATTGCCGGAGTAACCCGTGCCGGTGGAAGTTTTTTTGGTGGGAAAAGACGGACTGCGCGGAAACTTGGCGATATTTTTTTGGTTCGCTGGCCAGAGTGTGCCGACCGCGCCTTGTGGATTCAACCACGGCCCAATGACGTGGCTCGGCAAATCGGGGTAACGAACATAAACCCAGTTCGCGGAATATAAAATCTGCGCGACATCCGCGTAGGCCACGACGCTTTGGTTCGTCCAAGTGGTGGAACTCGTGCCGCTGGTGCGCCGCGCGGTGGTGGTGTAGACGCGCGCGTATTGGCCGGAATAATTCGTAAGCCACGCCGTGAGTTGCGGGTCGGCGACGGCGTTCCACGACAGTGCAAACAGCAAAGCGGCGGACAAGAGTTTCTTCATGCGCGCCATGCTCGCGAAGGCGACCTTAAGCTGTGATGAAAACTGGCGGAAAAAAATCTGCGCGCTTCGCTTCGCCGAATGGCAGCGTTTGCCTTTGGAGTGCGGCGACACGTCTCCCAGTTCCAAAGCGCGGTCATGCCCGCGCACTCCAAATTCGACACCACTCACCGGGTTGCTTTCTCGCGCAAAAAAGTTTCTCATACGCGCTCGCATGAAATTTTTCCCACGCATCGTATTGGCCGCCGCGTTAGGACTCGCGCCGTTGGCCGCCTGCGCGGCAGGCATTTCGTCCTTACTCACGCCGGCTGTCATCGTCAGCACCGCCGCCGAGCCGGTCGCGCCGGGGAAATTCGCGCCGACGTGGGACTCGCTCCGGCAATACCAGACGCCCGAATGGTTCCGCGACGCCAAGTTCGGCATCTGGGCACACTGGGGCCCGCAGTGCGAACCGGAAGCGGGCGATTGGTATGCACGCGAAATGTATCTGACCAACTCCGCTAAAAATAAATTCCATCGCGCGCACTACGGCGACCCTGCCACGAATGGTTTCAAGGACATCATCCACCAGTGGCGCGCTGGAAAATGGAAGCCCGACCAACTGCTCGCGCTCTACCAACGCGCGGGCGCAAAATATTTTTTCGCGCTCGCCAACCATCACGACAACTTCGACAACTGGGATTCCAAATACCAACCGTGGAACTCCGTCGCCGTCGGGCCGCGCAAAGATTTGATCGGCGGTTGGGCGACGGCGGCGCGCCGGCACGGGTTGCGTTTCGGCGTGAGCGTCCACGCTGCCCACGCGTGGAGTTGGTATGAACCCGCGCAGAATTTCGATGGATTACTCACGCGCGCCGACGGTCGCGGACGGTGGTGGGACGGCCTCGACCCGCAGGATTTATACGCGCAACGCCACGCGCCCTCGCCGGGTTTTGAGAAGGGCAGCTCCATCCATGGCCGTTGGAACTGGGACGGCGGCGTGAGCCAACCCGACCAAGCTTACTGCGAGAAGTTCTACAACCGCACCATGGACCTCGTGAACAAATATCGCCCCGACTTAATTTACTTTGACGACACCGCGCTCCCGCTCTGGCCCGTGAGCGACGCGGGCTTGAAAATTGCCGCGCACTTTTACAACGCCAACACCGCGCAGCACCACGGTCGCAACGAGGCCGTCCTCTTCGGCAAAATCCTCGACGCCGACCAGCAGCAATGCATGGCGTGGGACATCGAACGCGGCGTCAGCCCCATCATCGTGCCGCACCCGTGGCAGACCGATACCTGCATCGGCGGCTGGCATTATGACCGCGCCGTGTATGACAAGAATCATTACAAGAGCGCGCAGACCGTCATCCACATGCTCGCCGACATTGTCAGCAAAAATGGAAACCTGCTGCTCAACATCCCCGTGCGCGGCGACGGCACGATTGACGAAAAGGAACTCGCCGTCGTGCGCGGCATCGGCGACTGGATGGAGATTAACGGCGACGCCATCTTCGCCACGCGCCCGTGGAAAGTTTTCGGCGAAGGCCCCGCGTCCGCCGGTTCCGCGTTGAGCGCGCAAGGTTTCAACGAAGGCAAAGGCCGCGCCACCACCGCCGCTGATTTCCGTTTCACCACCAAAGGCAAAACTCTTTACGCCATCGAACTTGGTTGGCCGACCAACGCCGTGACCATTCAGTCGCTTGGCCGCGCGGCGGGCTTGCTCGATAAAAAAATCACGAACGTTCACCTCATGGGCAGCCGCGAGCAGCTCAAGTGGCAACAGACCGATGCGGGTTTGGAAATCGCCGCGCCAAAAAATAAACCGAGCAGCCTCGCCGTCGTGTTCCGCATTTCAACGAAGTGAGCATGAGCCGTCCCCCAAACAAATCTGCCGCCGCTGGGAGTTCCGCCTTGAGGCGGCGCGACGAGGCGGCCAGCCCGAACCGCGTGAACGCGGAACTCCGAACTTTAGATTGGCGCGCGTGGGTGCTGGTGCTGGCGCTCGTGCTGGCGACGCTCGCGGTGTATGGCGGCGTGTGGCAATTCCAGTTCACGAACTACGACGACCCGGACTACGTGACGGAGAACGTGATGGTGCGGGCGGGGTTGTCGCTGCGTGGGGTGTGGTGGGCGTTGACGACTGGTCACGCGAGCAACTGGCATCCGGTGACGTGGCTGTCGCACCTGACCGACGCGACGTTGTTTGGCGGAAACGCGGGCGGGCATCATCTGGTGAACGTGCTGCTCCACGCGGCGAACGCCGCGTGGCTGTTCGCGCTGCTGCGGAAGTTGACCGGCGCGGTGTGGCGCAGCGCCATCGTCGCCGCCCTGTGGGCGGTGCATCCGTTGCACGTGGAATCGGTGGCGTGGGTAAGCGAGCGGAAGGACGTGTTGAGCGGACTGTTTGGGTTACTTACTTTATATTTCTATGCGCGGTATGCGTCGAAGGCCGAGCGTCGAGCGTCGAAGGCAGGCCTGCCGCTCGACCCTCGACCC
>JBJOPC010000332.1:0-4037 GCA_046050965.1 Verrucomicrobiota bacterium
AGACGACGTGGCCGGTGAAGCCCCATTTTTTCCGCAGCGTGTCGTTGAGCAGGAATTCGCTGGAGCAAGCAGGCTCGTTGAACACGCGGTTGTATGCGCCCATCACCGCGCCGACTTTGCCTTCGCGCACGGCGACTTCAAATTGCGGCAGATAGGTTTCATACAAATCGCGTTCGCCGGGCGCTACATCGAAGTGATGGCGGTCGGCTTCCGGGCCGGAGTGGACGGCGAAATGTTTCGCGCAGCCCATCGCCTTGAGATGGTCGGGGTCTTCGCCCTGCAAGCCGTGGATGAACGGCACGGCGAGGCGCGCGGCGAGGAACGGGTCTTCGCCGTAAGTTTCCTGACCGCGTCCCCAGCGCGGGTCGCGGAAAATATTTATGTTCGGCGTCCAGAACGTGAGGCCAAAAAAGCGCGCGCTGTTGCCTTTGTGTTTCGCGGCGTAGTCATTATGCTTGGCGCGACCTTCGACGGAAATCACGTCGCCGATGTCGTGCATGAGCGCGGTGTCCCACGCGGCGGCCATGCCGATGGCCTGCGGGAAAACGGTGGCCGTGCCCGCGTTGCCGACGCCGTGCAAGCACTCGCTCCATTGGTCGTAACTGGGAATGCCGAGCCGCTCGATGCGCGGCGCGCCGTTGCGCATGAGCGCGATTTTTTCGGCGGGCGTGAGGCGGTCGAGCAGGTCGAGCGTGCGGTCGGCGATGGATTTCGTGGGGTCTTTCCAAAGTTCCGCGCCTTTGACGTCGGGGATCTTCATCAGCTCGGGATCGTTCGGTTCGACGAGGTCGGCGGCGGCGACGGAGACGAGCGCGGTTTTGTTGTCGGCCTCGCGGAGTTCAAAGGTGTTGAGCTTGGCGTTCTGTTTTTTGCCGGTGAACGAAATCGTGAGCGGGCCAGCGAGGGCGTCGCCCTGATGCTCGACCTCGACGGTGACGCGATAAATTTTCGCCGCGCCGACCTTGGCAAAGATGTCGAGGTTGGTGACGAGTGTCTGGCTGCCGCAGGTCACGTCAAAGACGCGTTCGCCCGCGTTGGTGAACCACGTCTCCGCGAAGCCGAGGGCGATGGAATATTTGCCGGGCGGCAGGTTGGGGACGGTGACGGAAAAATTCTGGCCGTAGATTTCCTCGCGATACGGCTGGGACTGGCGCGGCGTGGCGTCGGCGAAAACGGCCTCGGGATTGTGCGCGCTGTGGCGGAATTCGCCGACGACCAAAACTTTGCGGTCGCAGGCGGCGCAAGTTTCATCGGCGGCTTGGGAAATGGCGCTGGTAAAAATGAGCAGCGCGGCGGCGAGGAGAATTCGTTTCATAATTTTGGGAAATGCGGGCGCAGTGTGGCGGAGAAATTGCCGCTCGCCAATAGGCGATAGCCAAAAAGAGCGGCAGACCGCGTTGAAAAAACGGCGGACGCGCCGCAGCAAAACGAGCCGCCAAATTTTTAGCCACAGATTCGCACAGATGAAACACGGATTAACAGCCTCACTTCCCCGACTTTCTCCGATTGTGGTCTTTGCAAAGCATCTGGCAATTTTCCAGCACGGTTTTCCCGCCCGAGTGCCATGGTGTAATGTGGTCGGCTTCCATTTCCTCAAGTTCCCAACGCTTTGGCTTCGGGCATTTCGGGCACCCGGTCAAGCTGTTCGTCCAATTGCCCGGCTTTGTTTTGGCCCGGCCAAACCGAGGATTATTTCGCCCGGAAGAAATAAAATCGGGGCGGCTTTACGCTACGGAAGCGTCGGCGACGAAATTTCAGGGCAGAACTAGAGTCAACGTGGGCCGACGCGGAAAATTCTGGTCACAACGACTCTCGTGGTGTGTCGGTGCGGAAAATTCTGACCAGTTTAACACTACGGGAGCATCGGTGCGGAAATTTCAGGGCAGCCGGAGAGGACGTGAGCGTCGTTTCTAAAATTTCCGGGCGTCTTTTTTCAAAAACCGAGCAAAAGTGCAAAAAACCACCCGGAGCGAGTCTCGCGTCCGGGTGGTTTGGTTAAAGTTGTTGGCGGGGTCAGTTGCCGACCATGGTGGCGCCGAGGAAGGCGAGCCGACGCGCCGTGTTGCGGGTTTCCCTCTCCCCGGAGGAGAGGGATTAAGGGTGAGGGAGAGCGGCTGCGAATTAACTACATCAGCCAAAAAAATTCCGCGCTTAACTCCGCACCGTAAAATAATCCGGCTCGTTGCCGGGTTTCCATTTGATGTTGCAGCCGATGCTGGGTTTTTGTCCCGGCACATCGCGACCGGCAAGCGCGGCGTCCACGGCGGCGCGCAGGTCGCGGCCAGTGATGGGCAAAGTATTTCCGCGCCGGGCGTCGTCGAACTGGCCGCGATAAACGAGCGTTTGATTTTTATCGAAGACGAAAAAATCCGGAGTGCAAGCGGCGCGATACGCGAGTGCGACCTGCTGCGATTCGTCGTAGAGATACGGGAAGGTGTAACCCGCGAGTGTGATTTCCTCGCGCATTTTTTCTGGGCCGTCGGCGGGATATTGCACGGCATCGTTGGACGCAATGCCCGCGACGGCCACGCCGCGCGCCTGAAAATCTTTGGCCGCGCGCGCGATTTCGCTGCGGAGATGAATGACGTATGGGCAGTGGTTGCTGATGAACATCACAACGAGCGCGGGTGCGCCGCGAAAATCCGCGAGCGAAACGAGCTTGCCGTTGGCATCGGGCAAAGTGAACCCCGGCGCTTGCGTGCCGAGCGGGAGCATAGTGGAATTGACAGCGACCATGCGCGGGATTTTGCCGGGCGCGGGGGTTAGCGCAATAGGAAATTAGAAAGTTGAAAACTGGTGTCACGCCGCGTCCAGCGCGCCGATGGCGGCGGTGAGGGCGAATTGGATTTTTTTCTGCCGCGCCGCGTCGAGGATTTTGCCGCCACTGGCTTCGCTGACGTAGAACGTGTCCATGGCGGCACCTTTTTCGGTGAAGATTTTGGCGGCGGAAATATCAACATTGAGCGCGGCCAAAGTTTCCGCGATGGAATAGAGCAGGCCGACGCGGTCTTCGGTTTCGATTTCAATCGCGGTGCGGTTCTCGGAAATTTCGTTGTCGAACGTCACGCTCGTCGCGATGCGGTCGTTCTCGACGGCTTGATACAACGGCCGCGCGGTTTGTTGCCGCCCGCTGAGCGCGTGCAAATCTGCGCCGGCGGCGGATAACACCTGCGTAATGAGTTGTTCGAGCTTGTCGCGCTTCTCGCGCGGCGCGGGCGCGCCCGTCGCCGCGTCGGTCACGATGAAGGTGTCGAACGCAATCGTGTCGGCGCGCGTGAAAATCTGCGCGCTCAAAATGTTCAAGCCCGCCGCGCTGAACGATCCCGCGAGGTTGCAAAATAATCCCGGACGGTCCCACGTGCAGACTTTCACCACGTTGCAGGCACGGTCGGCGTCGTTGTGCCAGTTGACCACGGGCGCGAGCGCGTGTTGTTCATCGTCGGCTTCGAGCAGTTGACCCATGAAGCGGTGCGCGAGCAGCATATCGTCGGCGATTTCCTGCGCGGTGTGGATTTGAAAATAGCGCGCGGGCAAACCGTCAAAGTGCGCGGGCAATTCTTCGTCCGCCAATTCGTCCGGCAACAGGTCGGCGACTTCTTGCAACAGTTGTTCGCGCAACTTGTCTTCGGCCTGCAAAAACTCCGTCGCGCCCGTCAGCACCGCCATGGCTTTGCGATGCAATTGCCAGTGCAGGGTTTCCTTAAAACCGTTCCATAGCTTGTCGCTCGTGCCGTGCGAGTCGGCGAAGGTGAGCAGCGTGAGCAGCGCGAGCGCCCACGGCGTTTCAATCTGCCGCGCGAAACTGCGGATGATGCCGTCGTCGTCGAGATCGTGCCGCTGGGCGACGCGCGCCATGAGCAAATGGTGCTCGATGACTTGGCAGAGGATTTTTGTGTCGCTCGGGGGCAAGCCGAGTCGCTTGGCCACACGCGCGGCGAGCTTCGTGCCGACTTCGGAATGTTGGCCGTGGCCGTCCGCCTTGCCCACATCGTGCAACAGCAGCGCGAGATAAAGCAAGCCGGGGCGCTCGAGTCCGT
>JBJOPC010000333.1:0-10870 GCA_046050965.1 Verrucomicrobiota bacterium
CGCCTGCACCGCTGCCGCCTGCGAAGCCGCCGCCCAAGCCATCAGCACCGCGCAATCGGCCAGCAACCAAAGCAACACCGACTCCGGCATTGCCCTCGCCAACTTCCGCGCCGGACTCAAAGCCGGACGCGACCGCCTCATCCACCTCCGTGCCGAACTCGGCCTCATCCTCGCCGATGACGATGAACGCTGGTATGCGTTCGGGTTCGAGCGTCCCGCCGACCCGCACACGCCCAGCGTGCCGGAGAACCTCACCCTCGTGGGCGGCGCAGTCGGCAGCCAGACCGTCATCGCCGATTGGGACGACGCGCGTCGAGCCGACAGCTACCGTCTCATCGGCGTGGTCAAAGCCACCGGCGCGAGCGTGGTCAACCACATCGTCGCCGACAGCCAAGTGAGCGTGACCCCCACCGGCCACCCCAGCGGCACGGTGTTGACCTTCACCGTCACCGGCAGAAACAGCGCGGGCGAAAGCCCTGCAAGCGCGCCCGTGGATATTGCGTTGCCGTGAGCAAGCTTTGGAGTGCGCGGGCATGACCGCGCTTTGGAACTGGGAGACATGTCTCCCAGTCGGAAAGCGGCGACGTGTCGCCGCACTCCAAAGTTGAGGGCAGCGCGCGAAAACAAGATTTAATCAAAACGGTGAACCGCTAACTAACAGAGCAGATATAAAAAAACATGAAAAGCTCCTGCCTCAAACTCGACGACAACGGGAAGTGTTCCACCGTGGATATTCCACCGAACGCAACCCTCCGCCAGTTGATTGCGATTTACGAAAAGAAATGCCGTCCGGTTCTGAAAGGAAAGTTGGCTGCGTATGGTGACTTGTCTTTCGACGAAGCAGTGGAAAAATCCGCGTGCGGTCTGGAGATTGTAAGGCAGGAGAAACGCATCAACCATTTGCGGCGCATTACCAAGAAAGCCTTGGCGCGAGGCTGCAAAGTTTTGTTAAGCCACCAGCAAAAGCTCAAGGGCTGCAAAAAGTTTGATGAGATTTACCAAATTGTTTCCGCCGTGGTGTCTGCCACCGCTGGATTGGGTGAGATGTATGCCTACGACGTGGCGTTACGGATTGGAGCCAGCCAACAAATCTTCCCGGACAAGGTGTATCTGCAACGCGGGACGCGGAAAGGCGCAGAAGCACTGGGGCTAGATGCCAAAGTCCAAACCATTGAACTAGCCGATTTCCCCGCAGAACTGCGCCGCCTGAAGCCCTGCGAAATCGAAGACTTCCTCTGCATCTTCAAAGACCATTTGAATTCAAAAAAGTCCTCCCACCTAAAACCCTGCGCCTGAAATTATGAATAAAATACAACGCTTCCTGTCCGCTTCTATGATGATGCTTTGCGGCTATCTATTGCTACCGCACCAAGCCGCTGGTCAAACTTTTACCGTCGCCAACCCAATGAGTGAGGCGCGTAAAGAACATACTGCAACCTTGCTGACAAACGGACAGATTTTGGTGGTAGCCGGTTATAATACTGTTGGCTTCGCAGGAGGGTTGGCCAGTGTAGAGCTATTTTCTCCAGCAACCGGGACTTGGACGAATATCGTTTCAATACCAACTGGTGGTTCTTACGGTCACACGGCAACACTATTGCCGAATGGAAAAGTGTTGATTGCGGGCGGTTATTTACAAACGAATGGTGGAGTAATTACTCCTTCTCTCGTCTCTTATTTATACAATCCAACTAACGTCGCACAACCTTGGACGGGAAGGTTCATGTCTTATTCTCACCATCATCACACTGCTACGCTGCTGCAAGATGGGACGGTGTTGATTGCGGGAATAGGAGGCGGCTCCGAGTTGTATAATCCAAACACAGGAACATGGGCAACCACACCGGGGGCTGGCGGTCAGCGCGATAGCCATACGGCGACATTATTGCCCAATGGGCAGGTGTTAGTAGCAGGTGGTGGTGATGGCACGGCAGAATTGTATAATCCAATTACAGGGCTATGGACGCCCACTGGCACTATGAATAGTCCGCGCATGGCTCATACAGCAACGTTGCTTCCGAGCGGCAAGGTATTGGTGGCTGGAGGATATGCAGATTCAAATGATGCGACAATGCCAACAAATACGGCAGAGCTATACAATCCAGCCACCGGAACATGGACATCAACCGGTTCAATGACTTATCGCCGAGGTCATCATACCGCAACCTTGCTTCCAGATGGGAAAGTATTTGTTTCTGGCGGTTGGAACTTGGGTTTTATTACTTATGGCGAAACCTACAATCCTGCGACCGGAACGTGGACAACCAATGCTGCATATAGTCCCGCACGTTATGGTTCGACTGCGACCTTGCTTCCGAATGGAAAAATATTTTTTGTAGGTGGATCTTCAGGTGCAGCGGGTGTGACTGCAGAATCACAGGGTTTGTCTCCACTTTCCAGTGCCGACTTGTATCAGCCTTATGTGGCGCAAGCTCTCGCCGTCAATTTAGACAAATACGTCAGCTTGAGTTCCTCCAGTCTCATTGCGGGGACAAACTACCAAATTCAAATATCATCAGATTCGACCAACTGGATCAGCACCAACGCGCCGTTCACCGCAGTCAGTTCAACGTGGAGTGCCACCAACTTCTGGCGCATAGCCGATTGGACTCATTTGTTTTTCCGCCTGCAACAGCAATAGCCGTTAAGCAACCAAGCCGCCCGGAGCCATTCGGGCGGCTTTTGTTTTTGCGGGCGGAGTGCGCCCGTCCTCGGGCGCTGCGACTCACTTATGGAAGGGCGCACTCGAAAAATGGAGACGGCTGGTGAGTTCGGACGTGGCAGTGGCCGGGGACGGCCACACTCCGTTGTCAGACGCCTGCGCGTTTCTCCCGCGCTACCGTGCCGTAACTCGTCTCAAAAATTCTTCGTTTGGTTTCCCGCGATTTGCCCATGAATCGCGCGGGAAAAATGATTCAACGCAAAAAGTTTGAAATAAATCTTGCGCCTGAAATCGCAATGGATATTCTCCGCGTCCCTTGTGCCGTAAAAAGCACGGGCAGCGTGGATGCAAACCGATAACTGATTCCCAGCAGGGACAGGATTGATGGCTTGCTACCCCATCCGCTGAATCATTTTTGAGTTTATGCCAGTCAAAACATTTAGACCGCTGACGCCGTCCACGCGATACATCACGATCGCGGACTACAGCGACATCACGAAGTCCAAGCCCGAAAAAAGCTTGGTGTTCATCCGCAAGAAATCCGGCGGACGCAATATGTATGGTCGCGCCACGGCGCGCGGCATCGGCGGCGGTCACAAGCAGAAAATCCGTAACGTGGATTTCAAGCGCAATAAGCACGGCGTGGAAGCGTCGGTCATCGCGATTGAATATGATCCGATGCGGACGGCGCGCTTGGCCTTGCTCGAATATAAGGACGGCGAAAAAGCTTACATCATCTGCCCCGTCGGTTTGCAGGTCGGCGCGAAAGTTTCCAGCGGCCCGTTGGCTCCGGCGGACCTCGGCAACGCGCTTCCGTTGAAGACGGTTCCGATTGGTGTGCCGATTCATAATCTCGAAATCATGCCCGGCAAAGGCGCGCAGATGGTGCGCAGCGCGGGCGGTTCGGCGACGCTGATGTCGCGCGATGACGAAGGTTACGCGACGATTCGTCTGCCCTCCGGCGAAATCCGTCGCATCCATTGCGATTGCTACGCGACCATCGGTCAGGTGAGCAATCCGGATCACGAAAAGATTATTCTCGGCAAAGCTGGTCGCTCCCGGCATCGCGGCATCCGCCCGATTACCCGTGGTGTGGCGAAGAACCCGGTGGACCATCCGAACGGCGGCGGTCAGGGCAAATCCAAGGGCGGCGGCGGTTGGCAGCAGCTCATGTCGCCGTGGGGTTTTGTCGCCAAGGGCGGCAAGACGCGCGCAAAATACAAAGCGTCGAACCGCTTCATTGTGGTTCAACGCAACGGTGTGCCGATGAAACAAAAATAATTTATGGGACGCTCCATCAAAAAAGGTCCGTTTGCGGACGATCATTTGCTGAAAAAGATTGCGAAGGCCAAGGCGGCGAACTCGAAGTTGCCGATCAAGACTTGGTCGCGCCGCTCGACGATCTCGCCAGATTTCATCGGCCTGACGTTCACGGTGCACAACGGCAAGATTTTCATCCCGGTCTATGTCACGGAAAACATGGTTGGGCATAAGCTCGGCGAATTTTCTTTGACGCGCACGTTCAAGAAGCACGGCGCGCACACGGCCAAGGCGGAAGCGAAATAGTTTATGCAAGTCCAAGCCATTACGAAAAATTTCCGTATGTCCGCGCAGAAAATGCGCGAGGTCGTGCGGCAGATCCAGGGCTTGCCCGCGCTCAAAGCGCAGGCGGTGCTGGCGGTGGTGCCCCGCAAAGGTGCGGTGGTCGTCGCCAAAACACTCGCGTCGGCCATTGCCAACGCGGAGAACAACAACAATGTCAAAGCCGACAAGTTGATCGTGAAAGAAGCCGTCGCCGGCAACGCCACGAGTTTCAAACGGTTCGTGCCGAAGGCGCGTGGTTCCGCCGGTCCGATCATCAAGCGGAGCTGCCACATCAAAATCATTTTGTCCGACGAAATTTAATTTATGGGCCAAAAGACTAATCCCATTGGTTTGCGCGTAGCCGTCAATAAAGACTGGCGTTCGAAGTGGTATGCCGGCAAAAAAGATTTCGGCAAGCTGCTCACCGAAGACCGCAAAATCCGCGACCTGCTCAAGAAGAAACTCGAGTCAGCGTCTGTGCCGCGCATTCTCATCGAGCGCGCCGCCAGCCGCTGCCGCATCACAATCCAAACTGCGCGTCCCGGGGTCGTCATCGGTCGCAAAGGTTCGGAAATTGATAAGCTCAAGGAAGAGTTGAGCAAGATGACCGGCAAAGAGATTTACGTGGACATTCAGGAAATCAAAACGCCTGAACTGGACGCGCAGCTCGTCGCGGAAAACGTGGCGTTGCAGCTCGAACGCCGCGTCGGCTTTCGCCGCGCGATGAAGAAGGTGTTGCAGACCGCGAAAGATTTTGGTGCGGAAGGCATCAAGATTCGTTGCGCTGGTCGTCTCGGCGGTGCGGAACTCGCACGCTGCGAAATTTATCACTGGGGTCGCGTTCCGTTGCACACGTTGCGCGCGCAGATTGATTACGGTTTTGCCGAAGCCAAGACGGTCTACGGCAAGCTTGGTGTGAAAGTCTGGATTTGCAAAGGTGACGTGAAACCTAAAGCGAAGGTGCAACCGGTCGCTGAAGCTGTCGCCACGAACTAATTTTTAACGGAACTTTGTTATGCCCTTACAGCCCGCAAGAGTAAAATACCGGAAGATGCAGCGCGGTAACCGCGCCGGTATGGCGACGTCCGGTCACACGGTCGCGTTTGGCGAATTTGCCCTGCAAGCCATGGAACGTTGCTGGCTCGACACGAAGCAAATCGAGTCTGCGCGGGTGGCGATTAATCGTTACATGAAGCGCCGGGGCAAGATGTGGATTCGCATCTTCCCGCAGAAATCTTACACGAAGAAGCCGTTGGAAACCCGAATGGGTAAAGGCAAAGCCCCGCTCGAAGGTTGGGTGGCGGTCATCAAGCCGGCGAATATTTTGTTTGAAGTGGACGGCGTGACCGAAGCGGTCGCCCGCGAATCCATGCGGTTGGCGGCCACGAAATTGCCGATCCGCACGAAGTTCATTTCGCGCCACCGGATTGGTTAAGGAGAATTTTCAAAATGAAGATGTCTGAAATGAAAGATTTGACGCTTGTGGAGTTGACGGCCAAAGGCCGTGACCTGCGTCAGGAAATGTTCAACTTGCGCTTGCAACAGGCCAGCGCGCAGTTGGAGAAACCCGCCCGCCTCCGCACGTTGCGGAAGGACATCGCGCGCGTCGAGACGCGCCTCACGCAACTGTCGAAGAAAGCTTAAACGAATTTTGTATGGCTGAAGCAACCGAACTATTGAACGTCGAACGCGGCAACCGCAAGGAACGCGTCGGCGAAGTTATCTCGAACAAGATGGCCAAGACCATCGTGGTGCGCGTGGAACGCCGGTTCCCGCATCCCACGTTCAAGAAGGTCGTGACCGCCTACACCAAGTTTTACGCGCACGACGAGAAGAGCGAAGCCAAAGTCGGCGACCGCGTCCGTATCTCGGAAACCCGTCCGCTGTCCAAACTCAAGCGCTGGCGCTTGGTGGAAGTCGTGGAGCGCAACCTCGAAGCGACCAACTAAAAAGATTTTATGCTGCAAATCCGTTCCAGTCTCGATGTGGCCGACAACACAGGTGCGAAAATCGCCTGGAACATCGGCGTGTTGGGCAAGAACCAGCGCTACGCCTGCGTGGGCGAAGTCATCAAGGTTCACATCAAAGAAGCCGCGCCCGATGGCTCGGTGAAAAAAGGCGAAGTGCATGACGCCGTGGTCGTCCGCACCCGCCAGATTGTGCGCCGCAACGACGGCTCGTATCTGCGCTTCGACAGCAACGCCTGCGTCATCATTGACAAAGAATTGAATCCGAAGGGAACCCGTATTTTCGGCCCCATCGCCCGCGAACTTCGCGAAAAGAAGTTCATGAAAATTATTTCGCTCGCGCCGGAAGTTATTTGAAACATATGAGCATGCATAAACGATTTCATGTTAAGAAAGGTGACGAGATTTTCGTCATCGCCGGTTCTGAAAAAGGCAAGAGCGGCAAAGTTTTGAGCGTCGACACCACGAAAGAACGCGTGATGGTCGAAGGGCTCAAGATGATCAAGAAGCACACGCGCAAAAGCCAGCAGCACCCGAACGGCGCGATTATCGAACGCGAAGGCACCATCCACATTTCCAATGTGATGAAGGCCGAGCAATACAACGCCAAGCGCAGTTCCGCCAAGTGATTTACCTCACGGCTAAATCCGTGAACTAAAAAAATGAAAAGCAGACTTTACGTAAAATATAAAACCGAGGTGGCGCCCGCGCTCAAAGAGAAGCGCCAATACACCAACGTCCACCAGATTCCCAAGATGGAAAAAATCGTGGTGAACATGGGCGTCAGCGCGTCGCTAGAAAAAGCCGCGCTCGATGACGCCGCTAAAGATTTGTCCGCCATCACGGGGCGCAAGCCGGCCATTAGCAAGTCTCGCCGCGCCATCGCCAACTTCAAGCTTCGCGAAAACCAACCTATCGGTTGTCGCGTCACACTGCGCGGCGATGCGATGTATGAATTTTTCGACCGCCTCGTGGCCGCTTCGCTGCCGCGCATCCGCGACTTCCGTGGCGTTTCGCCCCGTTCGTTCGACGGCCGTGGTAACTACACCATCGGCGTGGCCGAGCAGTCCATTTTTCCGGAAATCGAACTGGAAAAAATCAAACGCAACCAAGGCATGGACATCACGTTCGTGACCAGCGCGCCGACCAACGACGAAGCCTATGACTTGCTCAAGGCGATGGGTATGCCGTTCGCGGAAAAGAAATAATTTTTTATGGCAAAGACCTCCTGGATGGAACGCAACAAGAAGAAACGCGAAACCGTGGCGAAATACGCCGCCCTTCGCGCCGAGCTCAAGGCCAAGAAAGATTACGCCGGCCTGTCCAAGCTGCCCAAGAACGCCAGCCCGGTGCGCGTGGTGAATCGCTGCGCCATCAGTGGCCGTCGTCATGGTTATCTCCGTAAGTTCAACTGCTCACGTCTCACGTTCCGCGAAGCTGCGTTGAACGGTTTGATTCCCGGCGTGACGAAAGCGAGCTGGTAATTTTTTTATGAGCGATCCTATTTCCAATATGCTGACCTCAATCCGCAACGCCACGCGTGTGACGTTGCCGACCGTGGAAGTGCCGCACTCCAAACTCAAGGAGAGCCTCGCCAAGATTTTGAAGAGCGAAGGTTATGTCAGCGACGTTTCTGTCGAAGGCAAGACCATCAAGAAAATCAAGATGGGTCTGAAATATCAGGGCAAAAAGAGCGTTATCGAAGGCATTGACCGCGTCAGTTCGCCCGGTCTGCGCCGCTACGTCGGCTCCACTGAAATCCCCCGCATTCGCGGTGGCCTCGGCATCGCCATCGTCACGACCTCCGAAGGTTTGATGACCGACACGCAAGCGCGCCGGAAAAATCTCGGCGGCGAAATCATCTGCAAAGTCTGGTAAGGAATTAGAATTTTATGTCACGCATTGGAAAACAACCCATCGCCATCCCCGCCAAGGTGAAGGTGGAAGTTAAAGGCCAGAAAATTTCCGTCGAAGGTCCGAAGGGCAAGCTCGATTTCGATTTGCCCAAGCGCACCAGCCTCAAGGTGGACGGCGGCAACATCGTCGTCAGCCGCACCGGCGACGACGCGGAAGCCAAAGCGTTGCATGGTTTGAGCCGTGCGCTCGTCAACAACATGGTCAAAGGCGTGAGCGATGGCTTCGTCAAGAAGCTGGAAATTCAAGGCGTCGGTTTCAAAGCCGCCGTGGTGGGCAAAATGGTGAACCTTTCGTTGGGTTACTCGCACCCGCTCAATTACGAAATTCCCGCGCAGATTAAAGTGACCGTCGAAGACAACGTCAAGTTGACCATCGAAGGCCCGGATCGCCAAGTCGTCGGTCGCGTTGCGGCGGAAATCCGCAGCTTCTATCCGCCGGAACCTTACAAGGGCAAAGGCGTCCGCTACAGCGACGAACGCGTTGTCCGCAAGGAAGGCAAGACGGTTCAATAAAAATTTAAGCCCACGGCCAACTCCGTGCGCACAAGAAAATGAGAACGCAAAAGAAATTAGACCTCGCGCAACGCCGTCACTGGCGGGTTCGCAAAAAAGTCACCGGCACGAACGAACGTCCGCGCATGACTGTCGCTTTCACCGGTATGCATATCTATGTGCAATTCGTGGACGACACCAAGGGCGTGACGCTTGCGTCCACCTCCACTCGCGCCAAGGCCACGGCTGATCGCGAGAAGCTCAAAGCCAACTTGGATAGTGCCAAGAAAATCGGCGCGCTCGCTGGCAAAATTGCCGCCGACAAAGGCATCAAGACCGTCGTGTTTGATCGCGGCGATGGACGTTACCAAGGCAAGGTCAAAGCGCTCGCCGACGCGGCGCGCGAAGCTGGTCTGCAATTCTAATTTAATCGTATGGCTGACATCGAAAATATCCCTGCTGCTCCCGCTCCCGAAGAGCAAGCTCCTGCACCTGCCCCCGGTCGTGATTCGCGCGGTTCGCGCGGCGGCGGCGGCGGTGGTCGCGGCCCCAACCGTGGGCCGCGTCGTCCGCGTGACGAATTTGGCGACAAATCTGATTCCGACCTGATGGAAAAAGTGGTGTTCATCAACCGCTCCTCTAAAGTCGTGAAGGGCGGACGCCGTTTCAAATTCAGCGCGCTCGTGGTTGTCGGCGACAAGAAGGGCAAAGTCGGCGTCGGTCTCGGCAAAGGCATCGAAGTTTCTGACGCCATCAAAAAGGGCGGCGAACTCGCCAAGCGCAACATGGTGTCCGTGTCCCTCAAAGACGCGACCATCCCGCACGAAATTTTCTGCACGCACGACGGGGCGAAAGTTTTGCTTCGTCCCGCTTCCCCCGGCACGGGCATTATCGCGGGCAAGACCGTTCGTGCCGTGCTTGAATCCGTCGGCATTAAAGACATTTTGACCAAGTCGCTTGGCTCGTCCAACGCGGCCAACGTCGTCCGCGCCGTGCATGGCGGCCTGTTGAAACTCCGCCTCGCCGAAGACATCTATGCGGCTCGCGGTTTGAAATACGAAAAGAAATCTCCGGCGGTCATCGCCCCGGCGACCACCGTCACAGCCTGATAAATTTTTATGCGTCTCCATAATCTCCAACCTCGTCCCGGCGCCAAGCACCGCACCAAGCGACTCGGCCAAGGCGAATCCAGCGGTCGCGGCAAAACCGCCGGTCGCGGTGGCAAAGGCCAGACTGCACGTTCCGGCAGCAGCATCCGCATCGGTTTCGAAGGCGGTCAGATGCCGCTCATTCGCCGCATTCCGAAACGCGGTTTCAACAACGCCAATTTCACGATTGCTTACCACCCGGTGAACCTGTCCGACTTGAACGAGTTCGACGCCGGTGTGCGCGTGGACGGCGCGGCTTTGAAAAAGGCTGGCTTCACCAATGGCCCGTCGCTCGGCATCAAGATTCTCGGTAACGGCGAACTCACCAAGAAACTCACGGTCGTGGCGAACGCGTTCAGTGCGAGTGCCAAGGCGGCGATTGAAAAAGCTGGTGGCACTTGCGAAGTGGTCGCGCTCAAAGCGGATGCCACGATTCGCCACGAAGCGAAAAAAGCTGCGGCCAAATAATCCTTAACCGGAAATTTTACTCGCCATGCTCGGCACTATCCTCACCACCTTCACCAACTGCTTCAAGATTCCGGAATTGAAATCCCGGATTTGGTTCACGGTGCTCGTGCTGGCCGTGTGCCGTCTCTTGTCCATCATCAGCGTTCCCGGTTTGAACCACGCGCTGCTGAACGACTACTTCAACCAGATGGCGGCGCGTAGCGGCGGCATGGGTGGGATGCTCGGCATGGCCAGCACGTTCACCGGCGGCGGTATTCAGAATTGCGCGGTCGGCGCGCTCGGTGTGATGCCTTACATCAGCGCGACCATCATCATCCAGTTGCTCACGGCGGTCATTCCAAGCTTGAGCAAATTGGCGCGCGAAGAAGGTGGGCGCACCCAGATTATTAAATACGGACGCTATCTCACCGTGCTGCTGTGTCTCGGTTGGGGCATCGCGATGACGATGAGCTGGGAACATCCCGGCACAGTTTTCTCTGGTTTTGACGGCAAGCTCGTCATGTATGCGGACAACATGATTTGGTGGTATCGCATCCAGACGGTTTTGATTTTGACCACCGGCACGATGTTGCTCATGTGGCTTGGCGAACAAATCACGGAACGCGGCATCGGCAACGGCGTCTCGCTCGTCAT